>CAYIZZ010000016.1:0-28191 GCA_964367945.1 uncultured Oscillospiraceae bacterium
GAAAAAACTCGGCGGCGTGTTAATGCGCTGGAATATGTAATGATTCCGGGCATGCAGGAAACTATCAAGCAAATTACCATGAAGCTGGATGAAAACGAGCGTAGCACACAAATTCGCCTGATGAAGGTGAAAGACATGATGCTGGCAGAGGCACATCGTTATGAAGAGCGTGCCGAGGAAAAATTCCAGCAGTCAGCAGAGGCGTAGCTTATGTTAGGCTTTCAATAAACAAAATACAAAGTGGTCACTTTTATCAAAGTGACCACTTTATTTATACAGAAATGTTTATAATAACACAAGGCTTAAATCAAATTTTATTGATTTAAGTATTGACTTTTGCCTGACAGTGGTGTATACTAATGTCAAATCAAAAAATATTGATATGATGATTTCGGATATGAGAAAGGTAGACACTATAATGGAATTGGTAAAGTCGGCCTGGGATTTTTTGCAAACACAAATTTTAGGCATGAAGTGGTTAAACGATGCAGTGGGAAATATATTAAATGGGCTTGGCCTTGATATTACCTCACAAATCGGTGGAAGTGTGCAGTTTTTCATATATGACATAATAAAAATCACAATTTTGTTGTGTTCGTTGATTTTCATCATTTCATATATCCAAAGTTATTTTCCACCTGAAAGAAGCAAGAGGATACTTGGTCGATTTAAAGGAATTTGGGCCAATATTATATCGGCACTATTGGGCACAGTGACACCGTTTTGCTCATGTTCATCTATACCGTTGTTTATGGGCTTCACCAGTGCAGGATTACCGATTGGTGTTACATTCAGCTTTTTGATATCGTCGCCCATGGTAGATATAGGTAGCTTGGTGCTACTGATGAGTATATTTGGATGGAAAGTCGCTGTGGTGTATGTTATAGTAGGCTTAACCATTGCAGTAATCGGAGGCACGTTGCTGGATAAAATGGGCATGCAAAAGTATGTGGAAGATTTTATCCTGAATGCCGGAAATATAGACCTAGACTCGCCAGATCTCACCAAAAAAGATCGTGTGATATATGCAAAAGAGCAAATGATTTCTACCTTTAAAAAAGTATTTCCATATATTTTGATAGGTGTGGGTATCGGCGCTGTTATTCACAACTGGATACCGCAGGAAATAATTGAAAATATACTGGGCAGCAACAATCCGTTTGGGGTTATTTTAGCAACAATAGTGGGTATTCCGATATATGCCGACATTTTCGGAACCATTCCTATCGCAGAGGCGTTACTTGGAAAAGGCGCTCAGCTGGGCACCATCCTTGCTTTCATGATGTCTGTTACCACGCTTAGCCTTCCGTCGCTCATCATGCTGAAAAAGGCAGTGAAACCTAGACTACTAGGTGCATTCATTGCGATATGTGCAACGGGAATAATCATTGTAGGCTATTTCTTTAATGCAGTTCAATATATGCTTATATAGGTGGGTTTGAAGATGGCGCAAACATGGTATCCTGTAATTGACTACACAGAATGTTTGGAATGTGGGGCGTGTATTCAAAAGTGTACACATGGAGTTTACAATAAAGAAAAAGCTTTATCGCCTGTTGTGGAAAACCTGATAGAATGCATAGATCATTGTCATGGATGCGGAAACCTATGTCCTGCCGGAGCCATCACTTATGTCGGCGAGGATACAGGCTGGACACCTGAAAAAGGAAAGTCTATGCCTGGCTGTGGTTGCAAGTAAGTATAATATTAAATAAAAATACAAACCAGTTAATTAGGAGGATTTGAAATGGGATTTTTTGGTTTTGGAAAGAAGAAAGAAGAAACATCATGTGGCTGTGCAGGTGGGTGTAACCCAGCGCAAGCAGAAAAGCAAGCCTCAGAGGGTTGTTGTGGAAGTGTTGATGCTCAAAGTATTGCGGCGGCTAAAGAAAACTTGGCAGACGGAGCTTCGGTGAAAGTATTGGGCTCTGGATGCAAAAAATGTAATCAGCTTGAACAAGCTACTAAAGAAGCTCTTGAAAACTTGGGCATGGATACAGCTATTGATCATGTGACAGACTTTTCAGCTATTGCAAGCTATGGCGTGATGACAACTCCTGCGCTGGTGGTAGATGGTAAAGTAGTGTCTTATGGTAAGGTTTTGACAACCGGCGAAGTCGAGACCATATTAAGTAAAGTCAGAGGATAAATAGAGATATAAAAAAGGTGAAACTTTATTTAAAGTTTCACCTTTTTTATATTTGTTAGAATTATCTACCGATGAATTGTACAAAAAATTTACGAGAACGAGGTCCATCAAACTCGCAAAAGTATATGCCTTGCCAAGTACCTAGGGCAAGTTGTCCGTTGTGTATCGGTATATTTACGCTTTCACCGACACAAGAAGCTTTTAAATGTGCAGCAGAATTTCCTTCAATATGTCTAAATTCTGCTCTGTCGGGAAATGTTTTGTCTAAGGCGAAAAGAAAATCTGTCACAACATCCGGGTCCGCGTTTTCATTAATGGTAATGGCAGCGGTGGTGTGAGGAGTGTATACGGTGCAAATACCATTTTTCACATCGCTGCAAAGTAAGGCTTGTTTTACTTGTGATGTGATAAGCCTCATCTCAGAAGCTTTAGTTTCGATAAAAAAAGTTTCGATAGGATATCACTCCTTAAAGTTCACTATTTCTTCCATTGATTTGCGTGGGCGTGCCGGTGGAGACTCATCAGGATAGCCCAGCGGGGTTACGGCGATGACGGTGTATTCATCAGGGATATCAAGCAAACCTTTTACAGCAGCCTCATCAAAAGCACCTAACCAACAAGTGCCTAGACCAAGATCAACGGCTTTCATCATCATAAAGCTGAGGGCGATAGATCCATTTACTGTGCCTCTGTTTTGTCCGCATGACATTAAAGGTAGCTCTTTATGTGATACAACTAAAGTGAGGGGTGCCTGCGCAACCATATCTTGGTCGTGGCACATAGCAACAAGTTCTTTTCGCAGAGTAGGATTTGTGACCACAGTAAAATGCCAGTCTTGCGAATTTCGAGAGCTGGGTGCAAGGCGGCCGGCCTCCAACACAGCATTTATGACATCTGTGGGTATACTGGTGTCTTTATAACGGCGGATACTTCTGCGAGAATAAAGAATTTCATCAAATGTCATGTGGGCTCCTCCTTAATAATATCAAACTGATTTTCTGCAACCCAAACATTCCCCGATGAAGAAATAAGGAATAAAGACATGCGGTGTCCACCTACAAGCATGCGATCAAATGTGACCTGCCCATTTTCATCAGGGCGCAGATAATGGAATTTTCGCTGAGCAGTAGAGGCGTGGGCTTTACCATCAGAAAGAGTAAAACATAAAGTGTATGAATCAGAAGATGCTACAACATCTGCAATGACATCTTTTTCATTGTGATACAAATACAGCCTATCATCCTCTGTAACAAGGTTTGACATTTGGCGCACGGGACTGCTTTTTCCCATGGAGGGAAGGCCCGGCGCTAAGAAAAGTGCAATTCCTGTATATATTTTAGTAAAAGATGCTAAAGGCAGCTCCGTTTGCACAGTGTCATCGTTTTCAGCGTTTGGATCGCTTACAATAACATACTCAGCACCACTGCGCTTGACAAACCCATGAATAGCAATTAAGTAGCAGCTATCAATATCTTCAGAGGTGGGTGAATCTTGTATATCGTTGCTTTCGCCGGTTTTTTCTAGTTGAGTTTGCGAATGAACATGCACAGCAACCGCTCTACCCAGCCACACTTCACGCCTCAAGGCGGGAATACTGGTGTAAGCAAGATAGCTGGAAAAGCCATATATGCCGGCAATAGCACATAAAAAAGATAAGTTATCATAATTCTTCCGGGCAAAATCATAAGAGCAATGTGCTACTTCTTCCGGAATTAAATCACGACCATATCGATTCATCATCATGCATAAACTAGTTACGCTACATATTTTGTTTGCCAAAAGTGGATCACGTGTGTTGCAGGAGTATGACGGCAAGTGCAAAAGCTTATCATATGCAGATAACTTCTGACCAAGTTGCTGTGTGGCGTTGGTAGACACAGCTAATAAATAAACACGTGGGCTGACGGTAGGAATCTCGCTATATAAAGAAATACGCATTTGCACTTTGTCAGCAGGGGTGACACCCTCGGCTAAACTAAGCACATATCCATCTATTTGTGCAATTTCATCAGAAGTTGGTTTTGGACAAGTACGGGTGATATATGTGCCCCAAAGTCCAAACCCAAACCATTGACTCCATACACCACGGCTTGCCACCCGAACTTCCATTTCCACACTGGTGCCTTTAGGTGTGTCCACATTCCAACTGGGAATGAGGCCAAAAAACCCCTCACAAGAAAATGATATAGAAGTATAAGTACCGTGATCGACGTAACTACCGGCATGTCGGCCTAGCTGAACGCATCCTGACTCAACAGCAGCATTCTCAAAATAACCGGGCGCGAAATCAGTCACACGGCGTAAAACAAAAAATCTACCTGCCATCTTGCGCCCTCCTCCACAGTTTGTTATGCTATAAATTAGAACAAAGATATATACTCTCTTATTTTAGTCTAAAACAGTGTGCAAAACATGTCAAGCAAACAAGTATAAATAAACAGTAAAATCATTAAAATTATGAAAGAAAGGCAGGGGATTAAAATTAACAGTACAAATAAAAAAATGACTAAAAAGCCGGTGAAAGTGGATTTTTTCAAACATTTCCAGTTTTCTGGTGCGTTATGCACCAACAAAAAAGGAGATTTATGCTTTAGAACAAAAAAAGCTAGTATTGAAAAAAATAGTTATGATACAAAATGGTGGATATACAAAAACAAAAAAATAAAACACATTTCTTTACCGAAGTCCACAAATCGCGCTATATGGTATGATAATAATTCTTTGCTGCTTATTGGTTGTGGAGGAAAAAAAGAAAAGGCTATGGCAGCTAAAGGTTTGCCATATACAGATTTTTATCGGTATGATATTTTCAAAAAATCAAAGCCGGAATTTTTGTTTAGTGTGAATATGGATGTTGCAGATGTGGCAGTGATGCCAAACGGGAAAGTTGTATTTACAGCACGATGGGATCCCGTAGTAGAAATAGCACTGAAAGAGGTAAAATACGACACAAAAAAAGCTGCAGATGAAATAGAAAAAACCCTAGCATGCACCGAAGTGGTAAGCTTACCGTTTTGGGAAAACGGTGGAAGCTACATTAAAAACACATCATGCCGGCTATATGTGTGGGAAAATAAGTCTTTAAAGGCGATTACAGATATAAATACGCAAGTGCTGGATATGTGGCCTGCACAAAACGGTGAAGGTATGTTTTTTTCAGCACAGGAAAAAGAAGTGCTGACATTGCCAAACGAGCGTCTTTGGTGGTGGGAAGAAAAAAATGATACATTGTCAGACTGTACACCGTCTGATGATTTCAGAATTAGCTGGGTGGCGGTGATGCAAGACACAAGTGCACTGGTAGCTGCAACCACCATGGAGAAATATGGATTGTGCCAAAACCCGGCATTTTATAAGCTTAGCGCAGACAAAAAAAGCTGGGAGTGCCTTTATGAAGATGGTGCATACAGTGCAAGCTCAGCTGTTGCAACAGATCTTTCTATGGCGGCGCAGATGCGTCCATTCGCTGTGGGACATAACGTTTACTGGAACAGCACAATAAACCAGCAAAGCATGCTTATGTGTATTAACGCAAGCAATGGGAAAATACAGCCTGTTACAGAAGAGTTTTGTGTGGTGAGTGAGCTGGCAAATGCAGGCGATAAAGGGATTTATGTAACTGCGATGAAAGGCCAAAATAGCGTTGAGATTTATATGATAGAAAATGGTGAAGTGAAAAAGCAAATCACATCATTTAACGCAGAGGTAGAAAAAAAGTTTAAAATAAGAAAGCCGATACCGTTAAGTGTAGGATCAGATGATAAAGAAATCCGTGGATTTATATTGCTACCAAAACTCGGCAAAAAGAAAATACCTGCTATTTTAGATGTTCACGGTGGTCCAAAAACCGTATACAGTGATGCATTGTTTCACGAAATGCAGTACTGGGCAGAGTGCGGATTCGCTGTGATATATTGTAACCCACGTGGTAGTTGCGGGCGCGGAGATGCCTTTGCCGATATACGAAAAGACTATGGTGGCAAAGATGCCGATGATGTTTTGGCATTTTTAGACGCAGCAATGAAAGCATATCCACAAATAGATGAAAAACGTATAGGAATAACAGGTGGAAGCTATGGCGGATTCATGACAAACTGGCTGATTGGCCACACACATCGGTTTGCCGCCGCAGCTAGCCAGCGCAGTATAGCCAACTGGGACACTATGTCACTGATTAGCGATATAGGCCACTATTTTACAAAAGATCAAACAGGCGGAGATATATGGCATGGCGCAGAAGACCTGAGAAGACAAAGCCCGATACATTCGGCCCAAAATATAAAAACACCCACACTTTTCATTCATTCAGACGAAGACTATCGGTGCCCACTACCGGAAGGTATACAAATGGCGGCATCGCTGATGTATTTTGGTGTGCCGACAAAGCTGTGTATATTCCACGGTGAAAACCACGAGCTGTCTCGTAGCGGCAAGCCACAAAACCGCATAAAACGACTGAAAGAAATAACACAATGGTTTTACAAATATATGAAACCATAAGTGACAGGGATACAAGCACGCTCAGCTTAATTATTTTAAAATCATTAACGGCCGAAACAAAACACAAAAAAACACTGTACCAATGTAGATTGGTACAGTGTTTTTGATCTTTGTTAGGCACTGGCAAAAGCCAGCTTTGCTGAGAACTTCTTTTTGATACGCATCAGAGAGTATAAACGAGAAACTTCCATCACAGCACATAATTTGTCGGCCATACAAACAACAAAACTTTCTTTATGACGCGGTAGTGGTCTGGTTACAGGCCACATATGTTTTACTATAATGTCTTCTTCTATTTCAGATAAAGTATATTTACGTTGTGCATTATCAAGAGCACTGTGAGGATGATGCCAAAGGCGTTTTGCACCCATTGATTTATCTTCAAAGAAAAAGTCGTGTAACAAACCAGCACGAGCAGCAGCTACATGATCAAGTTTTAAGCGTTTACAAATCAGAAAGCTCATATAAGCTACATAAAGGCTATGGTCTAAACGGTTCATGGATTTACCATGGTGTTCTTCATCCCCAAGTAGTAATACCTCGGGGTCGGCCAAAATGTCTGAAACGATATCCTCGAAGTCTTCACGAGTTTCGGTCTTCCACATAGATGAGTTGCTCCTTATTACATATACAAATACAAAAAACCTGTATATGCAACCGTACAAAAAAGTATAAATTTGCGAATAAATACAAAGGCTTTTATCTAGTCGGATAGGCACAAAAATTATACCACAAATCGACAAAAAATGATATAGACAAACTGGTAGATTATTTTTCAACAACTAAAGAATAATATGAAAAAAATCAACAAAATTATTCAAAATCTTTGGCTTTTTGGCGAACCATATCTGCTGTAGGATAGTCTTCTAATGATGTGAGAGGAATTTCCAGTACAATCAATGCAAGTATCAAGTTTTCTAAATGTGGTTTTTTCCATCTCATGAACTGAATGGCACTTCGTGCAAGCGTAAGTGCACGCTCGGCATCAAAAGTGTATTCCTGCGCATATGTGTCTTTAGCAGAGATGAAAGCATATAGTCTGTCAGACTCGTTTTTTACTTCCGGCAACACCTCGCGAAGCACAGCAGAGGCATGCTCACGTTGCTCCATACCAAGAGGAAATATGCGATGTGTAAACTCCCGTTCCTCACGTTCCAATTGCTCTTTGCTGACGAATGGGAATCCATGGAATATGGACTTAAAGCTGTTCATAAAAAACTCCTTTGAATTTATATATGTTATGTATAGATTATACAATAAAAGGGTGTGAAAAATATGATATACTGAAATGTAATAAAATGCAAATTTTTTTAAATTTGATAATGAGGGTGAATATCATGACAAACAGTAAACAAGTGTTGATGGCAAATTGGCTACCGAGGCATAATATGGCCGCACACAAAGGTGTATTAGGCAAGCTTGGAATATTATGTGGCAGCAGGCAATACCGTGGTGCAGCTATTTTGTGTGCCGAAGCAGCTTTAAGGTGTGGTACAGGGATGGTACAAATGGCGTCGGTAGAGCCGGTGTGTAACGCCGTGACCATCAGGCTACCTGTGTGTACATTGCTGCCGATGCCTGAAAATGAAGCAGGTGGCATTGATAAAGAAGGTGCTAAAATGATTCTGCAAGAAAATCCAAAGGCCATTGTGGCAGGATGTGGGCTTGGAAATACACAGGATACAGCACACCTGGTAGAAACATTACTGGAAAATGATACCATTCCGCTAGTGCTAGATGCAGATGCACTGAACGCGCTGGCCGGGAACATATCGGAGTGCAAAGAAGACCAAAAAGAAAAAACAGCAAAAAGCTTAAAGGAAAAGCTAAGTAAAAGAAAAGCTACGACAATTATCACACCGCATATAGGTGAGATGGCAAGATTGTGCAAACACACAGTGACTGAAGTAACTAAAAACCAGCAAAACATAGCTGAGAAATACGCAAAAGATCATGAGTGCATTGTGGTGCTGAAAAGTTATCGAACAGTGGTAGCTTTCCCAGAAAAGCAAACATTCATATATGACGAGGGTGGAAACCCCGGCCTTGCAAAAGCCGGCAGCGGAGATGTGCTGGCAGGCTTAATAGGTTCCTTGTTGGCACAAGGCGTTTCAGCAGACAAAGCGGCAATGCTAGGTGTGTGGCTTCATGCGCAAGCAGGCCAAAAACTACTTAAAAAAATCGGTACAGCAGGCATGCTACCGCAAGATATACCGGCAGAGGTAGCAAAAGTAATAAAAAAACTGAAAAGAAAGCAAGATGAGCTAGCCAACCCGATGTAATCCGCCAAAAGTTCTACAGGCAAGGAAATGCGGTGTCGTAAGGCTGCCGCCTTACAAAGCGCACTTGCAAAGTTTTAGGGCTTTTGGCTAAATAAAAAACGGGTTCGTTTTATATCGGGTTGCTAGCCAAATGAAAGACCTACAGGGCAATGATCGCTTCCTGTGATGTCGGCGTATATCAGGCTGTCTTGCACATTTGCCATAAGGCGGCTTGAAACAATCCAGTAATCTATACGCCAACCGGTGTTGTTTGCCCGGGCATTGCCGCGATAGCTCCACCAACTATAGGCGTCGGCTTTGTCCGGATAAAGCGCACGGAAAGTATCGGTAAAACCACATGATAAAAGCTGGCTCATTTTTTCGCGCTCCTCGTCGCTGAATCCCGCCTGACCACGGTTAGGACCGGGATTTTTCAAGTCGATTTCATTGTGCGCTACGTTTAAGTCTCCACAATAAATCACCGGTTTTTTTGCATCAAGAGCTATCAAATATTCACGCAAATCATCTTCCCACTGCATCCTGTAGTCAATCCGGTTCAGCCCAGATTGCGCATTAGGCGTGTATACATTCACAAGATAAAAGTCGTCGTATTCGGCGGTGATGGCTCGGCCTTCATCGTTGTGTTTGTCGTCAAATCCAAGATGGTATGACACAGAGATAGGCTCTTTTTTAGTAAAAATAGCCGTGCCTGAATAACCTTTTCGCACAGCAGAATTCCAATATTGATGATAGCCTTTGGGGGTGTATTCGGCCTGATCGGGCTGCATCTTACTTTCTTGGATACAAAATATATCGGCGTCTATTTCAGAAAAAAACTCATCGAACCCTTTTTTTAGCACGGCACGAAATCCATTGACGTTCCAGCTGACAAAAAGCATAAAATCCTCCTTGAGAACATAACTTGTTCATTAAAAAATGGTAAAATAATATTAAAACAAAGTGAAAAAATGTATAAATGCTTGCACAGAATTAAAAAGAAAGGTACACTTAACAGTAGATGTGTATATTTTGGTAAAGACAGGTAATATTTTTCATAATTTCAGTATACCAAAACAGTGCATAAAAATCTAATAAATTAATATTTTAGGTCCATGAAAAGCAAATAAAAATCATAAGTTTGCTAAGGAGGTTGCTAAAATTGTCAAATACAAATGTAAGTGAGATGTTTGGTAATAAGCCGTCAAAAATTAGCCTAATAGGACTTGACTTAGATAAAACGGCATTGAACAGTAATAAAGAAATTACTCCACGTGTGCATGAAGCAATTGTAAAGGCTATTGAGGCCGGAATACATGTGCTACCAGCGACGGGACGCGCCAAAAGAGGCGTACCACAATCGTTTTTAGACATTCCCGGTGTGCAATATGCTCTGACAGCTAATGGAGCAAATGTGTACAACGTGATAACAGGCGAAAGTTTTTTGTCAGATTGTTTTTCTAAAGAGGATGCACTGAAATTGCTTGATTTGTGTGAAATGCACGATATTTTAGCTTGCATTTTTCTTGATGGCGAAGTGTACTCAAACCCGGTTGATTTGGACTGGGTGACGAAAAATCATGGAGAAAAACAAGCGCAGTATATGAAAAACAGTCGTGATTTCGTGCCGGATGTGCGCAAGTTGATTATTGAGAGTGAAAGCTTGGTGGAAAAATATTCGCTGGTGTTTTTCGATTTACAGCAAAGAGAAAAGGCTAAAGAAGTTTTCAGAAACAGTGGGCTGTGCAGTGTGACTTGGTCTTTGCCTGATAATCTTGAGCTAAACACATTAACTGCAAATAAAGGCAATGCCTTGCTTGAGCTTGGTAAGGCGCTTGGTGTGCCAAAAGAAGAGATAATGGCAGTGGGAGATAGCACAAATGACCTAGAGATGCTAAAGGCTGTGGGATATGCTGTGGGTATGGCAAACAGCCACCCTGATGTGCTGGAAGTAGTAGATGATATAACCACCACCTCTGATGAAGATGGTGTGGCGCTTGTTATAGAGGCGGTTATGCCTAAAAGATAAAGATGATGAAATGGTAAATAATATGCATAAAAATATACGTATGATAGGCCTTGATTTGGATGATACTGTTCTAAATAGCGAAAAGCAAATGACACAAAGAGTGCAAGATGCTATTAAAAAAGCTATAGATGCAGGTATTATAGTGCTTCCGGTTACCGGGCGTTCACTTAGTGCGCTGCCTGCAGAGTTTGTAAACATATCTGGCGTGTCATACGCTGTGTGTACAAATGGCGCAGCTGTGTATGACATTAAAAACAATAAAGTGATATCGCAAAATGGGTTTAGCAAGGAAAATATTTTCAAGGTGCTGGAAATTTGCGAAGAGTATAATGTGGTTGTATCGGTGTTTTCAGAAGATCAAGTATACAGTGAGCGTGATTTAGACTATGATGCACTTTCACGTGTGTACGATAAAATTTTGATGAAATATTTCAAACAAAGTCGTGTGCCGGTGGATAGTTTAAGAGAATTTGTCAAAACCAGTGAAAGTGATATACAAAAATTGACGCTGATATTTTATGATCCATCCATCAGGGACGAAATAAGCCGTATATTTCAAGAAACAGGACTTTGCGAGGTCACATCTTCACTGAAAAATAATCTGGAGCTGAATGCGCTTGGTGTTAACAAGGGTAAAATGTTATTGAGCTTGGGCGAAAGCCTGGGAATCAGTCAGTCTGAGATAATGGCTATAGGCGATAGTACGAATGACCTTGAGATGATACGTGCAGTAGGATATGGTGTGGCTATGGGCAACGCATGTGAAGAGCTGAAAAAAATAGCAAAGCATGTGACGGGTACAGCAGACCAGGATGGAGTGGCCATGGCAATTGAAGATGTACTGAAGTCTAAGAGGTAGCAAGGCTTTGGTTTATATGATGATAAAAGTGAAAGGTGAGCGGAATGTTTGAAAATAAACCCGAGAATATACGCATGATAGGCCTTGACTTGGACGGTACCACATTAGACGGGCATGGAAATTTAACGCCCAGAGTATGTGCGGCTATAGAAAAAGCTATTGCAAAAGGTATAGTTGTTTTGCCGGCAACAGGGCGCAGTCTGCCTCAAATCCCTGAAGAAATAAAGAAGATACAGGGCATGAAATATGCAGTGACTGTAAACGGCGCAGAGGTAACGGATATACAAAATAATACCAGAATATATGAAGACTATTTTGAAACAGAAGATGCATTGCGTATTTTGAAAATTGCCGAAGAAAAAGGTATCATGAGGGCGATATTGCTAAATGGCGAATTTTATTTTTCAAAGCTTGATGTAGAAGGTCTTGAAAAAGTATATGGTAGAAAAGTGCTGGAGATGTTTGGCCTGCATACAGCGCCGACCAGTGATTTACACAAAATTGTCACAGAAAGCACACATGGTGTGGGCAAAATTGAATTAATGTTTTTAGACAAGGACTTGCGCGAAGAAATGAAAGTATATCCTTTTGGATGCGAAGTAACTTCATCGTTTAAAATGAATTTGGAGCTTAACACAAAAACTGCTAATAAAGGCGCGGCTTTGCTGGCTCTTGCAGAAAAGCTGGGAATTAAAAAAGAAGAAGTGATGGCCATGGGCGACAATACAAACGATATTGAAATGCTGAAAGCTGTGGGATATAGCGTGGCTATGGGAAATGCTGTGCCCGAGCTGAAGGAATTGGCGGATGATATCACTGCTTCACATACTGAAGATGGCGTGGCGCTGGCTATTGAAGCAGTGATAGGCGAATAAAATATAAGGGTCTTGCAACAAAATGAGAAACAGTATATAATATATCGGTATGGTTTCATTTATTTTTAGTACTTAATTGGGTCAAATAAAGGAGCGTTGTTTTAAATTGAAAAAATGGATATCTTTGTTGCTTACCCTGGTTTTGGTATTTTCAATGACTGGATGTGTAGGTGATGTATATGAAAATGTAGCAACCATCAACGGAGTGGATATTTCTTCGGGACTATATCTTATGATGCAGTATGTCACATATACTGAAGCCGAATCAAAGCTTGGTGTTACAGATGTGGACTTGTCAAAATATGAAATAGATGGTCAAAAAGCAGATGATTGGGTTGCAGCAGAGGTTGAAAAAGACTTGCGACGTTATGTTGCTGTGCGCGAATTGGCACGTGAACACGATATGGTGGAGATAGACACAGCGGGTCAAGACAGTGTGAACCAATTGATGGAATATTGGCCATATTTGGAAGAGATGTACTGGGATAACGGTATTTCTCAAGATACAGTGCTTCGTGCATATACTTCAGAAGAACTGGCACGTATGGTGTTTGAAAAGATGTATAGTGAAGGCGGCGAGATGGAAGTGTCGCAAGACGAGATACAGGCAGAATATGCTGAAAAGTATGCGCATATAAATGTGATTTCTGTTCCTACAACTTCTGAAGATGGAACAACAGACGCACAGGAAGAGCTTTTGGCTGAAATGGACAGACTGGTGGAAGTGCTGGAAGATGGCAAAACACTGGAAGAAGTAGCCGCTGAAGATATTGCGCCTCTTTATGATTTGCTAGGCCGTGATACATATAACGAAGATGCAGGCCTTGATAATATTTATGACTCTTACATACAGTATGATCAAAGTGATTTTGATGTGTACACAGAAGAGTTCTTGCACTACCTAAAAAGCCTGGAAGTGGGAGATTTTGGCGCATACAATATGGGCAGCACAGTTATTTTGTATGAAGTTATCCCTACATTTGTTGATCAAGAAGAGTATGACAGCATGTTCTCAACAGTGTTATCTCAGCTGAGAAGTGAAGAATATGAAGCATACTTGGAAAGTATTTACAGCCAGTATGAAGTAGACTGGAAATTTGGTGCTCGTTGGTACCATAGCACATCTAAAATTGTATAAAATCAATAAATAAGATTGCCATTTCCCTTCAAAAAAAAGAGGGAAATGGCATTTTTTACCTCTTCACAAAAACTTCACTCGTATTACAAATGACAAACATATGTAATTTGTAGTATAATATCTACAAAAGATACTGTTTTTCTAGCGGTCTAGGGTATATAATAGGTGAAAAACAGGTAAAGGAGAATCGAATGAATAATACTCCCAAAAATCCACAGAAATCATTTTTGATTTATGTCATTATTGCGCTTGTGATGATGGCAGTTTTTCAGTTTTGGGTTTTGCCTAATGTGACAGAACCACAAATTGAAGAAGTGACTTATTCTGAGTTTTTGGATATGTTAAATGAAGGAAGCATTACAAAAGTAGAAGTAAGCGAAGCAGAAAGTCGCTTGGATTTTGAAGCGGGCGAAAAGACATATTACACAGGCCTCTTTGAAGATCCGGGCCTGGTAGATAGACTGCGTGAAACCAAAACGGCTGATGGAGAAGCGATAGAGTTTGGCGAAGTGGTTCCCGAGCAGATGAGCTATTTTACCAGCTTGTTGTTCTCAATGATACCAACTATACTGATGCTAGGACTGTTATTTCTTTTGTATCGCAGCATGATGAAACGCAGCGGTGGCGACATGATGAGCTTTGGCAAGAGCAACGCTAAAGTATATGTTCAAGCACAAACAGGAATAACATTTGAAGATGTGGCGGGCCAAGAAGAAGCGAAAGATGCATTGACAGAGATTGTAGACTTTCTGCACAACCCCAGCAAATATG
The DNA here is from genome assembly GCA_964367945.1 of uncultured Oscillospiraceae bacterium. GTDB lineage: Bacteria > Bacillota > Clostridia > Oscillospirales > Ruminococcaceae > JAAYCI01. The sequence continues at coordinate 14,580 of CAYIZZ010000016.1, forward strand.
CCAGCATCGGCGCAAAGATGCCGAAAGGTGCACTACTTGTGGGTCCTCCGGGAACAGGTAAAACACTACTTGCCAAGGCCGTTGCAGGTGAGGCCGGTGTGCCGTTTTTCTCCATTGCAGGCAGTGAGTTTGTAGAGATGTTTGTGGGCAGAGGCGCTGCACGTGTGCGTGATTTGTTCAAACAAGCCAAGGAAAAGTCTCCATGCATTGTGTTTATTGACGAGCTCGATACCATAGGTAAAAAGCGTGATACTGCAGGCATGGGTGGAAATGATGAACGTGAGCAAACCCTGAACCAGCTACTGAGCGAGATGGACGGCTTTGACGGAAGTAGCGGTGTGGTGATTTTAGCGGCTACAAACAGACCTGAGACTTTGGATGCGGCTTTGCTTCGTCCCGGTCGTTTCGATAGGCGAATTCCTGTAGAACTGCCTGACTTGGCAGGTCGTGTGGATATTTTGAAAGTACATGCTAAAAAAGTTATAATGGATGATGATATAGATTATGACATCATTGCACGCACTACTTCAGGTGCATCGGGCGCAGATCTTGCAAATATCATCAATGAGGCGGCGCTACTTGCAGTTAAAGGAAATCGTCGCATGGTTATGCAAAAAGACCTCATGGAAAGTGTAGAGGTGGTCTTGGCCGGCATGCAGCGCAAAAACAAAGTGATAAGCCCAAAAGAAAAGCGGATTGTGGCATACCATGAGATCGGACATGCAGTGGTAGCTGCAAAACAAACAGGAAGCGCACCTGTGACGAAAATCACTATTGTGCCGCGTACCTCGGGTGCACTTGGATACACAATGCAAGTAGATGAAGAAGAGCAAAATCTACTATCGCGAGATGATATACTAAATAAAATAGCAACACTCACAGGTGGGCGCAGCGCAGAAGAAGTCGTATTTGGTAGCATTACCACCGGCGCATCCAATGACATCGAGAAGATAACAAAGATGGCACGTGGAATGGTGACGCGGTACGGCATGAGTAAAGAGTTTGATATGATGGCGCTGGAAACACAGCATAATCAATATCTTGGTGGAGATTCACAGCTGGCTTGTGGCCCGGAAACAGCAGCAAAGATTGATGCGGAAGTACTAGAGATAATTAGAAAAGCTCACGAGAGTGCAAAGCAAATTTTGCTTGATAATAGAGAGAAACTTGATGAGCTGGCAGATTATTTACTGGAAAAAGAAACAATAACCGGTGAAGAGTTTATGGCGATTTTAAATGATGAAGAGCCAAAAAAAGCACAAGAAGAAACGCAACCGGAGAATGAAACAAAAGATGTGGAAGGTCCAAAAGCAGAAGAAATAGAAAAACCAGAGCCCCAAAATAAAGAGCCCGAAAATGAAACGGCTGAAGCTGAAAAAGCTGAAAAAGAATAAAAAATATCCAAATAAAAAAGGCTCCTCTTAGAAAAGAGGGCCTTTTGTTTTTGCTTTGATTTTATCGCTCGCCTTGCAATAAAGACTGTAGTACGGGACGTTTTTCGACAACATATATCAAAATAAGACCCAAGAAACAACAGCTGATTATTTGGCCGACACCAACACTGAAACCATAACTTGCCCATGTGATGACAAATGATACATTGTCTATGGGGAAGAGATAAGCTAACTGGCCGCCCACAAAAACAGCATTTATAATCACTGGTGGAAGGCTGGAAAGCACCGGTAAACCACGAAAACGTATATGGCGCAACCGATAGCTTAAAATAGCTGCAATTAATGTAGCAGCAGTGCCGACTACCATATCAATGGCCAGCCCGGTAATCATGTTGGCAATAAAACATCCAAGGGTAAGGCCGATGATGGCATGAGGCGAGAGGACAGCTAAAATAGTTAGCGCCTCGGCTACCCGTATTTGCACAGGCCCGTAAGATATGGGTGCAAACACAAGGCACATAGCCACATAAACGGCTGCGATAGTAGCGATACGAACAAGTTTTTGTACAGACATAACAATATTCCTTAGCGGTGAAATTTTACTCATAAACTCCGCCGGTGTCTATGAGGTGTATCGGCAAAAATAAAGCCGAGCGGCCCAAAATTCATTTTACAAATGAAAAAGTGACCTTTTTATAAAAACATAAAGTACGAAAACGAATTATAACAGATTATTTCAAATGATACAAGTACTAAAATGTAAAAATAATTTGTCAGGATGATTTTATAGCTGGTATCTGATTCCGTCTTTATATTCTTCGTAAAGTTTGCGGTTGCGCTCATCGCCACCGTCTTGGTTTGCACTATAAAATACGGGAGGATACTCCACTCCTGCAGCACGTAGTTTTTTGACAGTTTCAACCACCAAGCTGTTTACCAGTGCAGCGCCGACCACTGTGGAAGAAGGTGCCATACGCTGTGCCAGACCTTCTATTTCGCATAATGCATCGCCCGGATTACCATGGTTGTCCAGTACATAATCGCACACCTCGAAAAGACGTTTGCCACTATCATGACGGCTGGTTTCGCTTTTAGAGTATGTGATACTTGTTAGGGCGACTGTTGTAACGCCCTTTTCTTTGGCAGCTAGAGCAACATCAATGCCTGCGGGATTGCGTCCGCTTACCGAATGAACAATCAAAATGTCGCCCTCGGTGAAGTCTACTTTTTTTGCTATCAATTTACCATATCCGTTAAGGCGCTCCATGTGACTGGTGTGGCTGATAGGGCTGTTAAACAGCAGTGTTTCTGTACCGAAGATGGGATTGACAGTCATAAGACCACCAGCTCTGTAGAACATTTCTTCGGTGATGATACCGGCATGGCCTGCACCATACACGTAAATAGCTTTTTTGTCCAAAATAGCCTGGCACATTAAACCGGATATTTTATCAACGTTTTCAGCTTCGGCCTTATCTGCTATTGCCAGTATTTCCATTACTTTTTCAAAATATTGCATAATGACTCCTTTTTTATCGGTGAGTTCACCGTAGTATAATAATTTTTATATACCCTTGCTAATACCCAGGGTGTAGCCGCCGTCTACCGGCAAGACCACACCTGTCAAAAATCCTGCTTTTTCTTCACTGGCCAAAAACATCACGGCGTTTGCGATGTCTTGCATATCAGCATATCGGCCAAGTGGTACTTTTTTCATACGCTCTTCTTCTAACGGACGCAAAGTGTCATCTTTCATGCGACTTGATATGGTTTCTGTCATAGTAGGTCCCGGGCTTACCATATTTACCCTGATGCCCATTTGTGCCAAGTCCATGGCCATTATTTGGCTTAGCGCATGCTCGCCCACCTTGCTGACGGTATAGTGAGTGCGACCGGTTTTGAACTGTAGCGCCGTGCTGGAGCCTACGTTTACGATGCAACCTTTTTTTTGTGCGGCCTGCATACTGTGTACTGCGGCTACCGAACAATGGTATGGCGCAAGGGTGTTTAAAGCCAGCGCACCTTCCCATTTTTCAGGGGTGATGCCGTCCCAAGCTGCGCTTTCGCTATATGCGCCGGCGTTGTTTACAAGTACATCAATAGCCCCGACATTTTGCACAATATCGGCGAAAGCTTTTTCAATACTGGAGACATTTTCTAAATCGCAAACCATTGCCACGGCGTTTTCTTTGCCGGATTCAATGCTTGACATGCCGTCTTCCAGCTTTTTTGCATCTCGGCCGATAAGCACCACTTTTGCATCTTCGGCCAAAAAAGATTTGGCAATTTGAAGACCCATTCCGCGATTTGCACCGGTGACTACCACTACCTTGTCTTTCCACTCGCTCATAATATCACACCTCTTTCAAATGTTGGTGTTACTCATAGGCCTGCTCACAGTAAGCACAGCGATAAACTTCACTATTTTCTTGCCACTCAAATATTTGGTCAAGTTCTCTTTCGGTACTGGTGATACAGCGTGGATTCACACATTTTGCCACGTTTACCACTTTTTTTGGATGGGCCAAACGGCGTTTTTCCACAATTTGGCTTCCAACAATGACATTTACTGTAATTTTAGGGTCGACGAAACCCAACACATCAAGGTTGATATCCACTTCATCTTCAATTTTAACAATATCTTTTCTACCTGTTTTTCCGCTGCGTGCATTTCGGATAACAGCCACAGGACAATCCATTTTATCAAGCTCAAGCAGGTTCACAATATCCATTCCTTTTCCGGCTGTTATATGGTCGATAACAAGACCGCGCTCAATGCTGTCAACATGCATTTTTTATCCTCCTTTTCGGTCTGGCAAGTTTTTACCAAATATTTTCAATACCAAGCATAGCCAAAATAAGCGCCATGCGCACATATTTACCATACAATACTTGTTCAAAATAAGCGGCTCTGGGGTCACTGTCTATCTCGGTAGATATTTCGTTCACACGTGGCAACGGGTGTAACACCATCATATCTTCTTTGGCCATGCGCATCTTTGCAGCATCTAAAATATAACTATCTTTTAAACGCACATAATCTTCCTCGTTGAAGAAACGCTCTCTTTGCACACGTGTCATGTATAAAACGTCCAAATTACCTATTACATGTTCCAGCTGCTCTACTTCTTCAAAGTCAATGCCGTTTTCGCTCAGCTCATCCAGCATGTATGCAGGTAGACGTAACTCTTTGGGGCTGATAAGCACAAACTTGATGTTTTTACGGGCCATCAGTGCCTTGCACAGGCTGTGTACAGTTCGGCCAAACATCAAGTCTCCACAAAGTCCAATGGTGAAATTATCCAGTGAATGATTGCTGCGTAGGCTACGAATGGTCAAAAGGTCGGTTAGTGTTTGTGTGGGATGCAGATGACCGCCGTCGCCTGCGTTGATGATGGGAACACTTGCCACTTGTGTGGCCACGGTGGCCGCGCCTTCTTTTGGGTGGCGCATGGCGATTATATCGGCAAAGCACTGCACGGTTTTTACGGTATCGCGTACAGTTTCGCCCTTTGAGGCGCTTGAAGAATCGGCTGATGAAAAGCCGAGAACACCCCCACCCAGCTCTAGCATGGCAGCCTCAAAACTTAAACGGGTTCGAGTACTCGGCTCATAAAATAATGTTCCTATTTTTTTGTTACGGCAACACTCTGAAAATGACAAAGGAGAGGCCACAATACGATCGGCCAAATCAAGAAGTGCATCTGTTTCAGAAATGCTTAAATCATCGGGAGAAATCAAATGACGCAATGAGTTCACAGTACGTCCTCCTTCACTGATATTTTTTTATTATTATGCATTATATTTGCCATAAAATCAAGCAACATAGCATATTATGTATTCAAAAAAGTATAACAATATTATTGTTGATTTTCATAGAGTTTTTATTTATCATTAAATACAATAATAAATGAAATGAGATACGATGTTTTTTGTACAATTGGTTAGCCAACCCGATGTAATCCGAACTAGCCTATTTTTGGTGGATTTATGCGTGATGCTGCGTTATCCTCACTTGTAATACAAAAGTATTGCGCGCTCGTCTGCCTTGTTTTGCACAAAATTGGCTAAATAAAAAACGGATTCGTTTTACATCGGTTTGGCTAAAATAATGATGTGGTTTATTGCGAAATATAAGATCGAGACATAAGGAGGAGTTTGAGTGAGGATACTTAGTGTGGCCGCCATGCGAGATGCCGAAAAAGAAGCCGTGATTGCCGGTACAAGCTATGAAATGTTGATGGAAACAGCAGGAACCTTGGCAGCAGAGGCTATCATGCAAAATGTGAAAAAGCAAAATAGCCCTAAGACAGTGTTGTTTTTATGTGGTAAAGGCAATAATGCAGGGGATGCTTTTGTGGCGGCAAGAGTGATGGAAAAAGCAGGCTGGCAGTGTTATATCTTGCCACTTTGCGGCGAAGAGTATACACCGCTGGCCAAAAGAAATCTTTTACGTCTTCCAAATACTGTGATGCAGGTGGATGCTTATCCCGATAAGGAATTTGATGTTGTTGTGGATGCAGTGTTTGGTATTGGATTTAAAGGGAGTCTACCCGATGGTGTCAAGGATGCTTTTCGCACAGCAAGAAACCAAGATGCTTTTTCTGTTGCGTTTGATCTTCCAAGCGGACTTTTGGCAGATACAGGCGACGTTAGCTCGGGGTGCTTTTGCGCCGATCTCACTCTTACTTTTGGTGCACACAAGCCGGCACTTTTAGTTTTCAGTGCTAAATCGTATGTTGGAAGGGTTCAATTAATAGACATTGGTATCTAAGAATTTATCACAAAATATGATATTATTAGTGAATTTGCTTACAATAATGTATTTTGATAATAAATGACGTAAAAAGCTGATATTTTCTCTTGACAGACACCTAATAAGTTGTGTTACAATAGCTGTGCTGTCTATTTTTGATTTTGAATTATGCGATAATTCACATGTTGTATTTGTGTATAAATAGATGGACCGACTAAAGTGAAAACATGTAAAATTTTAAGGAGGTAATTGATTCATGAAAAATATGATTATTGCTCAAAGTGGTGGCCCATCCCCGGCCATTAACGCTTCTTTGGCAGGCGCTGTTTCCCAGGCTATGGCCAGTGGTGAAATTGGTGTTGTATACGGTGCTTTGCATGGCTTGCAAGGTATGCTAGCTCACCAAATCATTGACCTATCAGCTCAAATGAAAACTGCTAAAGATTTCGAACTGCTTAGCCACACTCCGGCTATGGCGCTTGGAACTTGCCGTTTTAAGCTACCTAACGATCCAAACGAAACTTATGACCAAGTGCTGGAGATTATGCGCGAGTATAACATCGGCTACTTCTTCTATTGTGGTGGTAACGACTCCATGGATACCATCTCCCGCTTGTCTGCATTCTTCCGCTCAAAAGGCGAAGACATTAAATGCATCGGTATTCCCAAAACAGTAGATAACGACTTGGCTGTTACCGATCACACTCCCGGTTTTGGTTCGGCAGCACGTTTTGTTGCAGCCAGCTTCTCCGAGATTATGATTGACTCTTCTGCATATCCTTCCAAAACTGTTACCATCGTAGAAGTTATGGGCCGTAACGCAGGCTGGCTTACTGCTTCCAGCGTGTTGGCACGTGCACATGGCTTTACCGGCCCACACTTGATTTACTTACCCGAGGTTCCCTTCTATCCCCAAAAATTCTTGGCTAAAGTTGACGAGCTACTTCAAACTGAAAACAACGTATTGGTGGCTGTGTCTGAAGGCATCCGCACAGAAAACGGCAACTATGTGGCTCAGTCCGAAAGTGGCGCCATTGATATGTTTGGCCACCATGCTTTGGGCGGTGTTGCCAGCGCTTTGGAAGCATTGGTACGTGGCAAGCTAAGCGAAAAATATACCGACATGAAAATCCGTAGCGTAGAGCCCAGCATTCTGCAACGTGTAGCAATGCACTTGGCTTCAGGCACAGACCTGAAAGAAGCTCAAGACGTAGGCATGCTAGCTGTGAAAGCAGCTCTTGAAGGCAAAACTGACTACATGGTAGCTATCAAACGTGTGTCCAACCATCCTTATCTAGTACGTTATGAGTTGGCCGCTTTGTCCGACGTGGCAAACCACGAGCGTAAAGTACCGCTGGAGTGGATCACCGAAGACGGCACTAATGTATCTGAAGATATGGTTGAATATCTGCGTCCTCTGTTCCGTGGCGAAACTCAAGTAAGCTACGAAGATGGCCTGCCTCATTTCTTCAAACTTGACCACACAAAAACTGTGAAACCCTGCAAATAATATTTTGTTGTGTTTTAAGTAAAATATGAATTATTTTTACCATTTTCTTTGCTTTTTGCAAGGGAAATGGTAATTTTTATTGCTTTTTTAGTGATTTCACAATTGTTTTAATGTTGCAAATTATTGTATCATAGCATGTGTAAACATTGATTTTTTGGTAAAATTCGGTATAATACACGTTATGAACTATTACACAGCAGTTGTTTGCAATATGGAGGAAAAAACATGTTGTTGGCCATAGATGTAGGAAACAGTAATATCGTATTGGGTGGGTATAAAAACGGTGAGCTTTGCTTTTTGGCAAGGATAGCCACCGATAGGCAGATGGAAGCCGACCAATATGCGCTTCAAATACAAGGAATATTAGAGCTGTATGGTGTAAAGGGAGAGCAGATTGAAAAAGCGGTGATGGCAAGTGTGGTATCGCCACTGACCCCGGTTTTGCAAAAAGCGTTGTTACATTTTACTGATACTCCGGTGAGGGTGCTTTGCATAGACGATGCATCTTTGTGCGACATAAAAGTGGCTATAGACAATCCGCAGGAGCTGGGCACAGATATACTTGCCAGTGTCATAGCAGTGAGAGATACCATGCCGTTACCGGCTGTTATTATCGATATGGGCACCGCTACAAAATTAACGGCACTGAATGAAGATGGCAAAGTACTGGGCGTGGCAATTTTACCGGGGCTATTTGTGTCGCTTGATGCACTGGTATCACGGGCGAATGCACTGGGTGGAATATCGCTGGAAAAGCCAAAGCACGCCATAGGTCGCAACACCCCTGAAAGCATGAGAAGCGGTGTGGTGCTTGGAAATGCGGCCATGCTGGATGGAATGATAGATAGGTTTGCAGATGAGATGGGCACGGTGAAAAGTGTTGTGGCAACAGGCGGTGGTGCGGCGCTGGTGGTGCCATGTTGCCGAAATAACATACAGCTTAGCGAGACATTGCTGCTGGATGGCCTTGTGACGTTGATTAAAAAAGACAGCAAGTAAATAGTGGCAAAAAATGTAAGTGATCTGCGGCGGTGATTTCAAAATATAAAAAATGGGTGGGGTGAGTTTTATGGAAAATCAAATAACAGACCATCAGATTTTTTATGTTAAAAATAATGAAGGAATGCTTTTGTCGTCAGAGGAGATAAACGGGGATGAGGTAACATCTCAGCCATCTATTGCACACTTGCAAGGCGCGTCGCAAGATGGCGGTTGGCTTTCACTTTTTGCTAATAGTGGCCTTGGTGCTGTGCTACTGTTTACGCTGATGATGTTTACGCTTGTGTTATTTTTCAAGTTTTTATTGTCTTTACGCCGGGAAAAAAAGATGGTGAAAGATGAAGATAACGTAAAGACACTGGAAGAAGAAATGTTTGGGGAAGGCTTTTTCGCGGAAACTCCAGAGCACGCTGAAATAAAGACAGTTGAGCTGGAGGATAGCGGATATGCTGTGCCGGCGCCTACAGTAGTGATCAAAAAAGAGTTTTCTGCAGCAAAAAAGAAAACCAGATACAACGTGTCAAGATTTGATGAAGACGATGATTTGATGCAGGAAGAATCATCACTTTTAGATATAATACATAAAGCCCATATGGGTAGAAGGTCATATAATAGGCCGGCGGAGAATGAGGATTTAAGCCGGGAAAAAGAAAAAACCGCACGGCAGGAATATGAACTGGCGCAAAATGAATCAGTGCAAGAGGATTTGCCAAAAGAAGAGGAAAATGTGGTGCATGTGACACTGAAAAAACCACGTGAAAATGTAGAAAAAAAGGCAGTAGTGATAAAACGAGTTCCTCAAAAACAACTGCGCACAGGTAGGCCGAAGAAAATGATTTTCCGCCAGGGAGATTCTGAAGACCTAGATGCTATTGATGAGTGATTGTAGTGAAAATATTGTGAGAATTTAAAGATAAATAGCGAAAAATCGATATTTTAAAATGTGTTAAAACATTTGGGATATCATTTAAGTGGCTACTGTGGTATAATATCTAGCGAGCAAGACGTTCTTGCTTTTATTTTTAATTAAGAAGGAGATCATTTTAGAAATGCGTATGTCAAAATATTTTAAAATGGTAGTATGTGCTTTAGCAGGTGTGCTTTTATTGGCGGCTTGTGCAGGGCAAGAAGATGCTTCCGAAGTTTCTTCTACAGCGAGTACAGCAAGCGAAGCCCAAAGTACCGCATCCACAGCAGAAAGTACAGAAACTACAAATACAGAAGAAGGAGAACTGATAATGGTTGAAATTACTATGGAAAACGGCGGAGTGATAAAGCTAGAGCTGGACGAGCAAGCAGCGCCTATCACAGTGAAAAACTTTGTAGACTTGGTAGAAGATGAGTATTATGATGGACTTACATTCCATCGGATAATTGATGGATTTATGATTCAAGGTGGTTGTCCCTTGGGTACAGGCACAGGCGGTCCCGGCCACGAAATCAAAGGCGAGTTTGCATCTAACGGATGGGAAAACCCCATCTCACACACACGTGGTGTTATTTCTATGGCTCGTAGCAGCGCTCCCGACTCTGCCGGCAGTCAGTTTTTCATCACAAACGGTGATGCAACTTTCTTAGATGGTGATTATGCAGCTTTTGGCCGTGTTGTGGAAGGCATGGAAGTGGTAGATGAAATTGCTGTACAAGAAGCTGAAATGGGTGGCGACGGCAGTCTTAGCTCGCCTTTAGAGCCTATTGTGATGAAAACAGTTCGTGTAGTGGAAGCCTAGGAGATAATTATAGTAATGAATGCTATCAAAAAAATGGTATCCTTTTTTTGGAATCGTAGCCTGATGATTTTTCTTATCATAGGTGGGCTGAATACCATTATTTCCATGAGCTTGAACTATGCATTGAATACATGGGCGGCATGGCCATTTTTTTACTCGTCGGCATTTGCGTTTGCTGTGTGTAGTGTGCCCAGCTTTTACTTTAATCGAAAGTATTCTTTTCAAAGCACCGCACCACTGCTTAAAAGCATTGTGAAGTTTTCTACAATTATCACTGTGTGTTTTTTACTCAGTTATGTGTTAAACCACTTAGCAATGCCGTTTTTACGAGAAGGTTTTTTACAAGCCTGGCCACAAAGCATTTACACATTTATCCGTGTGGTAGGCTTGCAGGCAGTGTTTACTGTTTTAAACTATGCAGGGCAGCGATTGTGGGCATTTAAAGAGTAGATGTTATACATCTTGACATAGGAAAATACCCGATGTGTAATCAAACATTGGGTATTTTTTTACTTTGTTTTTTGCTTTTTTGGTGGTAAAATAAGATGGAGAGAATAAAATTCGTTGTTTTTTAATAATTTAGAAACATGTTCAATAGGTGAATGGAGGCGGGACGTATGGCAGGGGTGCTCTTACATAACGTTGAGAAAAGCTTTGGGGAAAACAGGACTATTCTAAAAGATATCACGCTGGCCGTACCAAGTGCGGATATGCTTGTCCTGTTGGGACCGCCGGAAAGTGGAAAAAGCCTGCTGTTTCAGATAATTTTTGGTACTCAAAAACCAACAAACGGTGAAATTTACATAGATACAAAGCCGGTGAAAGAGCAAAAGCCACTTGAGCGAGATACAGCGATGGTATATCAAATAAGTGCACTTTATCCACATATGTCTGTGCATAAAAATATAGCGTATAACCTGCAGATGCATAAAATGCCGGAGGAAGAGATTGAAGATAGGGTGATGGAGGCTGTACATCTGCTAGGGATACGAAACTGCCTAAAAAAGATGCCAAGAGAGCTTAGTGAAAAGCAGCGGTTGCAGGCTGTAATAGCCAGGGCCGCAGCATATAGACCAAAGATATATTTACTGGATGATCCTTTGGTGAATACCTCGGCAAAGGCAAAGCCTGAACTGTGCAAGGAGATTTTATCACTACATAAAAAGCTGGGTGCAACATTTATTTATGCCACCAACGATGTGAAGGAAGCCGCCTTGCTGGGAAAACGCACAGCGGTGATAGACAGCGGCATAATACAGCAAGTGGATAAGTGGGACGAAATACAAAAAAGCCCGAATTCATTATCAATTGCAGAATATGTGCAAAATGAAAAGATAAACGTAGTGGATGTGATTCCTTTAGAGGCGCAAGGAAATGTTGGGGTGCAAATAGGCAAAACAGTGCTTTTAGTGCCGGGAAAATATGCACAGGTGCTGAAAACTTATGTCGGACAAAAAGTGAAAATGCTTATAAGGGCAAAAGATATATATATTGATGACACACCCAAACATAGCATAATGCGGCTGCAAGCCACTGTAAAAGCCAGGGAGCTTGCAGGTGGGTGTATTTACACCGAGCTGAGTGTATATGATGAAAATATATATATGTTGGAAGCTAGCAGTGGTGCATATAAATCCGGTGTGGAAATACCTATAGGCATAGACATGAAAAATGTGCATTTTTTCGATTGTGAAACAGGTATGGTGCTACTTTCAAAAGAAGATGACAACTGATATGGCTATAACTTGTGTTTTATACGATACTTTGGTAAAATAGAAAAAACTTTGATTGAGAAGGGGTGGGAGTATTGGCAACTTATAATGATAATACTTCAGACAGAATGCTTATTGACTTGTGCAAGGAATATGAACTAAACAATTTTATCGATCCTGAAATATCGGAACGTTTAGGCGTAAAACGTGGTCTTCGTAATTCAGATGGCACCGGTGTATTGGCAGGACTTACTAATGTGTGTGACGTTGTAGGGTACAAACTGATAGATGGTGTGAAAACTCCGGTACCGGGCAAGCTGATTTATCGTGGAATTAATATGGAGCGTATCATTGATGCGGCGTATGAAGAAGATAGATTTGTTTTTGAAGAAGTGATATGGCTGCTTTTGTTTGGCACATTGCCACATGAAGCAGAACTTGAAGAGTTTAGGAATATTTTAGAGCAATATCGTAACTTGCCACAAAATTTCATAGACGACATGATAATAAAAGCGCCCAGTCCCAATATCATGAATAAAATGGCACGTGGTGTGTTGGCGCTGTATTCGTATGATGATGACCCGGAAGGCCAAGATCTGATGAATGTTATCAGACAGTCGATAAAGCTGATTGCCGGACTTCCTACCATCATGGTAAATGCATGGCAGGTGAAAAGACGTACATATGATAAAGAGTCGATGTTTATACATCACCCAATAGAGGGCGTATCCATAGCAGAACATGTGTTGTCGATGTATAGAGCTGACCAAAAATACACACGCGAAGAGGCAAAACTTCTTGATTTGTGCTTAGTGTTGCATGCAGATCACGGCGGTGGTAACAACTCTACTTTTTCAACACGTGTGCTTTCCAGCACAGGTACAGACACATACAGCGCCATTGCGGCGGGTATTGGTAGCCTGAAAGGCCCAAAACACGGTGGTGCAAACATGCGTGTGATGGAAATGCTGAAAGATATGTCGGAAAACATTGAAAATCATATGGATGATGATGAAGTGCTGGAATATCTTCGTCGTATTTTGCGCAAAAAAGCCGGCGATGGCAGCGGCCTGATTTATGGGCTTGGTCATGCGGTATACACAGTAAGTGATCCAAGAGCGATTGTTCTGCGTCAGCGTGCAGAAAATATGGCTCATGAAAAAGGCTTTGGCAGAGAGTTTCATCTATTACATGCAGTAGAGCGTTTAGGTCCGGTAGTGTTTGCTGAGGAAAAAGGCAGTAAAGACGTTTGTGCCAACGTGGACTTGTATTCTGGGCTTATTTATAAAATGTTGGGTATTTCGGAAGAACTGTATACTCCGCTATTTGCTATTGCGCGTATACCCGGATGGTGCGCACATCGTGCTGAAGAGATTTTGTTTGCAAACCGTATTATGCGTCCTGCATATCGGTATTTGGGTGTGCGCCAAAAATATGCACCGCTGAAAGAAAGAACACATCATATCGGCGAATAGCCTATAGGGGGCCAAAGTGAAGGGAAGATTGTCTAC
>CAYIZZ010000017.1:0-26163 GCA_964367945.1 uncultured Oscillospiraceae bacterium
CGGCACTGGGCAAGTCCATTTTATTCAGTATCGGCACAATTTCCAAGTCGTGCTCGATGGCAAGGTAGGTGTTTGCCAAGGTTTGCGCCTCCACACCCTGGGTGGCGTCCACAACCAAAACAGCACCCTCACATGCGGCAAGGCTGCGGCTTACTTCATAGTTGAAGTCAACGTGGCCGGGAGTATCAATGAGGTTAAGGGTGTATGTCTCGCCGTTATCGGCCTTGTATTGCAAGGTGACAGCACGTGCTTTAATAGTGATGCCACGTTCTTTTTCTAGCTCCATATCGTCAAGAACCTGGGCGCGCATCTCACGCTGGTCCACGCTTTGGGTCAGCTCTAAAATACGGTCGGCCAAAGTGCTTTTACCATGATCGATGTGAGCGATAATACAAAAATTACGTATATTTTGGTCTGCCAAGGGTTGTGCCTCCTATTTGCTTGTGATAATTAAAGTTGTGGTATGAAAAATATTTAAAACACAGTGTGTGTAATATAACATAAAAACATATAAAAAATGAAATGATTTCAAAATTTACAGCGATATATATTATATCATAAATACAGTATTCTTGCAAAAGAATATGTTATTGTATTTCGCTGGATTTTCAAGTAAAACAGCGGTGCAAAATGGCTGAGTGTCAGCCTGCGCCGCTGTTTTTTAGTAATGTTTCTAAAGCTGTGACAAACTTTTATGCCGCGTCTTGTAAAATGGAATCATCGGAGGTAGGATAAGATACATTCATACCGAAAATCTTTCGGTACATGCCTGCAGCATTTTGGAAGACACGTTTATCTGTGACAGGCAAAAGATCTACTGTGGCTAAAAAGTCGGTATATGTTTGGTTTTGGTCGGCTTCAAGTAGCTGAGAATAAGCGTCTATAGCAGCATTTTTATCCTCCAAAGAAAGCTGGTATAACTGCAAAGCAGCGCCGCCACTGGTCACATAGCTGATGGTGTAAAACGGGCTTGAGAAAATATGCGGGATGGAAAGCCAGTCGTGGTTGGCTCCGCTGGCATCTGTGAAAGAACTGCCGCCCAGGCCATACTCAACCATCAATTCGTTAAAAGTGCGCCCCAAAACAGTGGCATCAAAGCTATCAAGCTCATACACTCGCATCTGAAACTCTTCTATCAAAGACTGATATACAATGGTGTTCATCGCAAAAGAATAAAGCTGGTATAGGCGTATTCCGCCATGGTCATCATAAAACATATCATATTCATTTTGGAATAATAGCTCAAGAGTGGTGGAATATGTTTCCTTCATGTCAAGGTTAAACACAAAAGAGTCGTCATAATTGGAATAGTCATCTAAGAAATGGCCAAACTCGTGGATAACAGTGGAAAATGAGTAAAAGTCATCCGACCAGTTGGTGTAAACAAACGCCGCATCATAATCGGGAATGGTTACAGTGTAGGCGTTAGAGCTTTTGGTGTCAGAATAGGCAATGTCGTAAAGCTCATAGTCCAGCATCTCCTGCCATATCTGAGCAAATGAAGGATCGAGATTACTTAAAGCTGTGGGTATTTGAGCTATAGCATCGTCGAAATATATTTCGTCGTTTGCTTGTGGATATGGGATTTCTTCTAAAAGCGGAACAAAATAATCCTTGACGTTTTCAAAGATATCCATGGCATCGGCTGGCGTATAGTCGCGGCTGTTATAAGCGTAATACATGGATGCCGCGTCGGTGAACCCAAGGGTGAATGCGATTTCTTTATCAATAGCGACAAGCTCGGCATACAGCTCGGCAAAAACATCGCTGTACTGGGCGTAGTATTCATTTTGAAGTTGCAATATTTGGGTGAAAGACTCAAGGCGGTATATATCGTCGTATGTATACTCTTCGCCGTCCAGGGAGACAGTCAAATTGTCGATATTGTCCATATAGTCAATTTCCAGCTCTTCCCTGCGTTTTTGCAGGTCTGTTATGCTGTCCAGTGTAAACAGTAGCGAGGTTTCTGTTGCCTTAAACGAAAAATCGCCAATGTAATCTCGATACTCTTCAGCAAACGGACCCTCTACTAATACAGTAAGAAAATCATTATAAAGTAGATATATGTCAACAGAGGCTTCGTTTAAAATGCGTAGTTCTTCTTCGTAAAAAGCATCGGTGGTGTCAAGATCTCTGTGGATGAAAGCAAGCGAATTTTGTGTGTCGAAACTGGCTATTAAATCAGAGCATTCATCGTCGAGCTTTTTCACCTCAGTGAAATCCTTGGCTTCTTGCAATTCTTGTGTCAGCCGTATGATGTCGGCCTTGACGGCATCAATATCAGGACGGGTGTACACCATGTCGTTAAATGAGACAGTGCGGCGCTCTTCCGGAGTGTCTTCATTCATGATGTTTTCTATAATATCGGATGTGAAAATATCTGAACAAGCAGAAAAAAGAAATAAAAAGCATATTAATAGTGAAACAACAGAAAGATAGCGTTTTTTCATTATGTCCTCCAAAAATAAATGAATATACGTGAAAACAAGTGCGAATTAATATGTTATGGCCACAGGATGGCTTGCATGTCGATATAATTTTCCAGTGTCAGCTGTTCGGCGCGTACGGTGGGCAAAAGGTTTAACTCTTGCAAAGCGGAAAGAATCTCTTCTTTTGAAAAGTTTGTGCCGGCAGAAAGTGAGTTTGCCAGTGTTTTTCGGCGCTGAGAAAAAGCCGCACGTATCAAAGAAAAAAGGCGCTTTTCACGCTCTGGATAGTCCTCCAGTGCTCTTTTTTTGTGTAAAGTCAATGTGATGACGGCGCTTTGGACTTTTGGTGGTGGAGTGAAGCTACCCGGCGCTACAGTAAAATGCAGTTGCGTGCTAGCATAATAATGAACAACGTATGTGATAGCACCACCGGCTCTTGTGCCGGGTGTGGCACACAGGCGCTCGGCCGCTTCTTTTTGTACCATTACGGTTAAAGAGGAAATGGGCAAGCCTTCTTCTAAAAGTCGCATTATTATGGGGCTGGTGATATTATATGGCAAGTTGGCACACACCATGGCAGGCCCTGTGCACTTTTCGTTGAAAATAGCGGCAAGATCGGCCTTCATGGCGTCTTTGTGTATTATCTCTACATTGTCATAGCCGGCCAAGGTTTCATCCAAAACAGGAAGCAAGCGTGCGTCCACTTCCAGCGCAACCACTTTGCTTGCACGCTGGGAAAGCTCTTGTGTGAGAGTGCCGAATCCCGGGCCTATCTCTAGCACAAAATGCTCTTTTGTCAGCTGCGCCTCATCACAAAGTTTTGGACAGATGCCGGGATTTGTCAAAAAATTTTGACCAAACTGCTTTGAAAGGGAAAATCCATGTTTTTTGCATAAAAGCTGTATGGTGGAAATATCGGTTAATCGCATTATATTTTTCTCCGATGGTACATTATATGAGAGCTGAAATTTTAATAATAGTATATCATATATTTTTATTTTTGAAAATAAAGCAATTGTGGTATAGTAAAATAGAAAAGAAAAACTGAGCGGAAAGGGTGGTGTGAAGGATGAAGTGGAAGGATGATATCCAATATCTAAAGGGTGTGGGTCCGAAACGTGTGGAAAAACTGAAAAAACTAGACATTACCACGGTGGGTGATTTGCTGTCCACCTTTCCGCGTGGATATGTAGACTATTCTGATCCTGTGCCGATTGCCACTGCTCCGTATGATGTTGCCGTGGCGGTGAAAGCCGAGGTGCTGAAAATAGAGCCCGAGCGTCGCATTTCAGGTGGACGACGTATGCAAAGCGTGATGTGCATGGACGACACTGCCGCTTTAAAGCTGGTGTTTTTTAACAACCCATGGGCAGTGCAAAAGCTGGAATTAGGCGAGGAGTATGTGTTTTACGGCAAAGTGTGGGGAGGGTTTTCACAGCGTGAAATGACAGCGCCTACTTTTTTAAAAGTGGGAACAAAGGCGGCCATGGTACCGATATATCCGCTAACGGCCGGCCTGAAAAGCTATGAGCTGGAAAAGCCGGTGAGCGCGGCGTTGCAAGTGCTGGAGGATATACCTGAGCCTATACCGGAAGATATTTTGCAAAAGTATATGCTGCCAAGCAGGAAAAAAGCACTACGGATGATACACAAGCCAAAAGATCAAACAGAGGTACAAGAGGCCAAAAGAAGATTTATCTTTGAAGAGTTGTTTTTCCTACAATTGGGCATGCTGCTGCTAAAGGATGAGAAAGGCAAAGAAACCGGGGCCAAGATGCATGCTAGTTCTCTTGCGCCATTTTTTGACGCATTGCCGTTTACGCCGACAAATGCCCAGCATAGGTCAATCAGTGATATTTGTGGTGATATGCAAAAAAACAGCCCGATGAATCGTCTTTTGCAAGGGGATGTGGGTAGCGGTAAAACATTGGTGGCGGCAGCCGGAATATATATGGCGGCGCAAAACGGATATCAAAGTGTGCTGATGGCGCCAACGGAGATTTTGGCTGTGCAACATGCCGAGACATTATATTCCATGCTGGGTAAACTCGGCATAGAAGTGGTGCTTTTGACAGGAAGTGTGAAAGGTAAACAGCGCACGACGGCACTGAAAGCCATAGCAGACGGTACAGCACAGCTGGTGGTTGGCACACATGCGGTGCTTAGCGAGCCGGTAGAGTTTTCAAACCTTGGGCTTGCCATCACCGACGAGCAACATAGGTTTGGGGTGAATCAGCGCAGCAAGTTGGCAAAAAAAGCACATCATCCGCATTTATTGGTGATGAGTGCAACGCCCATACCACGCACGTTAGCACTGCTGATGTTTGCAGATCTTGATATCAGTGTTTTAGACGAGCTACCACCCGGGCGCACACCCATAAAAACCAGGATGGTATCGGCAGATAAGCGTCGGGATATGTTTGGGTTTTTAGGCAGTGAAATTGCCAAAGGGCGTCAGGTGTATATAGTGTGCCCAAGGATAAGTGAAGAAGAAAGTGAAGAAAGCGAGTTGCAAGCGGCAAAAGAATATGCCGAAGATATCGCAAGGCCGATGTTGCCAAATGCGAAAGTGGGACTGTTGCATGGACGAATGAAAGCGGCAGAAAAGTCGATGGTGATGCAGGAGTTTAAAGCCGGAAATGTGGATGTTTTGGTTAGCACCACAGTGGTGGAAGTTGGGGTTGACGTACCAAATGCCAACGTGATGGTGATAGAAGATGCCGAAAGATATGGCTTGTCGGCGCTTCACCAACTGAGAGGTCGTGTGGGGCGTGGAAAATGGGAAAGCTGGTGCTTTTTGGTAAGTGACCACAGTGGTAAAGCGGTGAAAGACAGGCTATCCTATCTGTGCCATAACAGCGACGGGTTTAAAGTGGCAAAATATGACCTTGAAACAAGGGGTCCGGGCGACTTTTTTGGCAGTAGACAACATGGTCTACCGACACTGCGCATAGCGGATTTGGCAAGCGATACAAGGGAGCTACATGCGGCGCAAAAAGAAGCTCTGAAACTTTTAGAGAGTGACCCAAAACTGGATAAAGAAGAAAACAAAGAACTTGCAAATGCGGTTCAAAACTTGTTTGAAAAAAATACTGTATTGAATTAAAAGCAGGGGCTATCACACCGGATAGCCCCTGCTTTTTTATTCATATAAAATGTTTACACGCTTGATAATTTTAATCTAAAATATACACGTTTAGCTGACGTTTGCCAAACTGATAGGGCTCTTCAAACGAATCAAAGTAAAGGTCAAGACCTACATGGCCCTCCATCATGGCGGTGCCTGTGTCGGTAGCGATGCAAAAACCATATACAAAGCTGCCATCAGCTGATGTGATATACATGCGGGTACCGTATGGGATTACATTTGGGTTAACTGCCGCAGTACCGCAATAAAGCCCAAGTCCGGAAGAGCCTTTACCACCGCTGGAAGAATATGCCGTGCAAACAGCGCCCTCCCAAAGCCGTGTGTAGTTTACCGGCAGGGCATCGGGACCCATTTCAATGTCGGAAAAGCCTTCAATACGGCTGACAGGGATGCCGTCTATAAACTCATATGAATCAAGTGGCCGTGGAGTAAGTGTAGGGGTCACACTGATGATTTTGCTGGAATGTATAAGACCGTCCACCATTCTGTCTTGATACACTACTTCATATTCGCTGTTGTGGCTAAGCTTGAAATCGGCCACCGTGCCAACTTCTTCGTGGTATGCATCGGCCTCGGCGTTGCTTAGGGTTTCAAGCCTGGTTTCTTCCACATAGGTCACCCTGTGTACTGTGATGGGTGTGTTTTCGGCCAAAGGAGCACTTAAGGCAGGCTCGGTATAATCATCACCATTAAGCACAACGCCGGTAGCGTCTATCGCATCGGCCACTGTGCCCTCGACAAACCGTGTGTTATAGGTCTGGCCATCGGCGGTGACGTCCACAGAAAATGCACGGGTAATGTTGAGAAAAGACGGGCCTCCGTCATAGCCGTCAATAAAGAAAAACTCATCTTTTTCTTCCAAAGCATGTCCGGCCAAATCGGCAATTTCATGCGGATCGGTGCTTTTGGTAAGCAGTGTGTGGTGTGTACCGTCGGACTCTGACACCACAACAATGTTAAGATTCATCATAAGAGCAAATAATATAACCGATACAGCGGCAACAATTACCATGACAGATACAGCACGAGGAATGGCGCTGATATATCGGCGTAGATATTCTAATTTACGTTTCATAATTTCTCCAAAAATGGCATGTAACTTGTAAA
Organism: uncultured Oscillospiraceae bacterium; assembly: GCA_964367945.1. GTDB lineage: Bacteria > Bacillota > Clostridia > Oscillospirales > Ruminococcaceae > JAAYCI01. The sequence goes on from CAYIZZ010000017.1 coordinate 6,685, forward strand.
AATGCAAAACAATAGAGACAGTATATCAAAAAAGAAAGGATGCGTCAAAACATGGCAAGATTATGGATAGGCTAAAAGTGGCAGTTGCTTTGTTGTATCATATAGTAATAAGGAAGTATAAAATGGCGCAAAAGCCGAATGGAATACACTGTGCCATCTTTACAAATGCGCGCAGGATGGATATAATAAATACCTGAAAAGCGAATTTGACAGCATGAGGAGAATACACTTGTTCCAAGCTTTGTTATCGGCTAGCGCCGCATGGCCCATGCGATTTACAGCGGTGCCTTATTTATTGTTTTTGCCCCTGGCCATTGGGGGCTATTTTCTGTTGCGTGGCACAGCTCGTAAAGCGTGGCTGCTTTTAGCTAGCTATTTCTTTTATGTTTTTGCGGCACCACGTTATTTTGTGGTACTTTTATGTGGCACGGCATTTTGCTATATGATGGGTGTTTTGATAGAAAAAACCCAAAAAGATAAAAACAGACGTACTTTAGGTATTTTCTCGGTGTTGCTTTTGATAGTGGGCCTGTGTTTTTTTAAGTATAATGATTTCTTTGCGGCGGGGCTTGCGCCTTTGTTTGCGCAGATGGGCCTCGAATATACGGCTGATTATTTCGTGGCGGCCTCGGCATTGGGTATTAGCTTTTATACCTTCACAGGAATCGCATACCTTGTTGATGTGTGGCGCAAAGATGTGACGGCGGAAAAAAACATTTTGGATTTTGCGCTGTTTATGGGATTTTTTGGAACAGTGACAATGGGGCCGATATGCCGTGCAAGCGAACTTATGCCGCAAGTGAAAGATACCACCAGACGGTTTCAGCCGGAAAAAGCAGGGGAAGCGCTGGTACTGCTGGGCATAGGATTTTTCAAAAAAATCGCAGTGGCAGACACGCTGAAAATAGTGGTGGACGCTGTGTATAGCGACCTTGAAGCATATAGCGGCGCCAGCCTGACATTGGCTGCGGTGTTGTTTACTATACAGCTGTATTTTGACTTTTCGGGATACACTGACATAGTGCGTGGCTCGGCAAAACTGCTGGGGATAAACCTGCCACACAACTTCCAAAACCCGTATTTTGCTACGAATTTTTCCTTGTTTTGGTCAAAGTGGCATATCAGCCTGTCACGGTTTTTACAAGATTATATCTTCATGCCGCTGGTGTGGAGCAGGTGGACGGAAAAACTACCGATAGTCGGAAAATACTTGCAAAAGCCACCGATGCTTAGCTCTATCGCCATAACATTTTTGATTTCGGGAATATGGCACGGGGATACCTTGCCGTTTTTGGTGTGGGGGGCGCTTCAGGCAGTGTTTCGTATCGGCGAGGAATGTATGCACCGATATATTGGCAAGCCTAAGAAAAGGCCGCCGTTTTGGGTTAAGTTTGGCAAAACAGCGGTGGTGCTGATATTGTGGACAGAAAGCCTGGTGTTTTTCCGTGTGGGTATGCAGAGCCAAAGTAGTGTTTCTGCGGCGGTCTCGGCATTGGTGCGTCAGTTCACTCCGGTCAGCCTTGGCACTGTTTGGCAAGACGTGCTAAGTGCGGTGCAAAATGGGTTTTACTCTGATACTCGCATCGCAATGGCATTTATTGCGTTTTCGTTGATGTGCACAGCGCTTGCGCTGTGGGCCGACTGGTGGCAGGCGCATCGCCTTAAAGGCAAAAGCCTTGCAGTGGCGTTTTCAGGCATGGTAACATGGCGGCGATGGGTAGTGTATTTTATAATGGCTATGTGCTGTTTTGCGGGATTTCTGGCCCAAAGCGGTGGATTTGGCGCGGCAAGTTTCTTATACGGAGGGTTTTAAAACATGAAAAGACTACTCCGTAATATTTGTTTTGTGCTACTTCCCATTATTCTATATTGTTGTGTGTTTATTGCGTTTGAGCCGAATAATTACTTTGGGCTGAAAGAAAATGCAGACGGTACTGATATAATGGCCATTCTTCGAATGTATGAAGATACCCCGGGTGATAATATAATTTTGGGCGACTCACGCATGGCGAAGTTTGACGCACAGCTGATAGAAGATATAACCACAGAAGAATACACAAACCTTGCGTTTGGTGGGGCTTCGCTGAAGGAGCAGCTGGATATTTTAGAGTGGGCATACCAGAAAAACCCACAGCTTAGCGAGGTGGTGTTTGGGCTTAGCTTTTACACGCTGAACCAAAGCTATAACCATGATCGAAAGGTGATTGATGCGCTGGGAAATCCCTTCGCTTACATGACAAACCTTGGGTATAATATCAACATGCTTACTAACTTGTACGACCATTTAGCACCGGGGCGCAGCGTGGGTAGTAGCGGTGAGACGATGGAAATAAGCGAGTATGAGTATGTGCCATATGTAGATTTTGCAAGTGGTGAAACGGTGGAAATGCGCCAGAAAATAGCAGAGCATATCACAAACCTACTGCCGAGAACGATAGGCTGGCAGCTGAATGAAGAGCAGTTTCAGCGCATGATAAGCGTGATGGAAGGTTTGATGGCTGAAGGCGTGAAAGTGACGATAGTGCTGCCGCCGGCGCACGACGATGTGATGGAATATGTGGTAAAATCGTGCGAAATAGATGTGCAGATGGAGCCTGTTTTAGAACAGCTGAATAGCTTTGGCGCCGGAGTGCTGGACTATGAGTTTAGCAACAGAGACATTTTGCGGGATGATCAGTATTTTGACGGGTTTCACATTGATGAAGAGCGTGGCCTTGATGATTTCACTACCATTTTATTTTCAGATATCATGAAAAACAGTGGCGACGCTTAAACGGCATTTAAGGGAGAAGATATGGGTCTTGACTTTTTGATTTTATATGAGCATGTGGTGCGTGAATATGAAAGCCTGCTGCTGCTTCAAGCGGAACTGCAAAAAAGAGGGTATACAGCCGAAATTCGCCAGCTTTTAGACCGTAAGAAGCTTAGGTATTTTACCTATAAAAAGCCCAAAGTAGTGGTGGGCAGCTGTATGTACGACAACGAGGCGATAAACAGTCATGTGTATAACAACGTAGGTGTGTGCCAAAAAGTGGTGAATCTTCATTGGGAACAGATGCTAAGCGATACCCAAGAGGAAGAAGCATGGTTTAACTTTAACGGCAACGCCAAAAAATGTGTGCATGTGTGCTGGGGACAGGAAACGGCAAAACGTCTGCAAGCACACGGAGTAGATGAAAAAAACACGCCTGTGACAGGGGCAGTGATGATGGATTTTTTACGTGTGCAGTTCAGCGGATATTATCTTGATAAAAAAGAGCTGTGTGAAAAATATGGCCTTTGCGCTGAAAAGCGATTGCTTTTGTATATTTCAAGTTTTGGGTATGCGTCCATGGACGAGGCAGAAGTGCGAGAGCTTTCGGACATGGCGGGTACTGACTTCACAGAGTTTGCACATGTGAACAGGGAAAGCATGGCAGAAACGCTTTCGTGGTTTGACAGGTATCTCAGCGAAAATCCTGATGTGGAGCTTGTGTATCGCAGGCATCCCAGCGAATGGAACAGCAAAGAACTGCTCTCTCTAGAAAAAAAGCACAAGGGCTTTCATGTGATATTTGAAGACAGTGTAAAGCAATGGATTACAGCGGCGGATAGCATCTTCATATGGATGTCCAGCGCTGTTGCCGAGGTGTATTTTGCAAATAAAGGCGCAGTGGTGGTAAGGCCGTATCCTGTGCCACATCAGTTTGACCCGGTGATTTACAAAAATGTGCAAGCCGCAGATACCTATCAAGCGTTTGAAAAAGCGGCAAATGCACAAGACAGCTCGTTTCCTATCGAAGACGAGCTGATAAAAGCATATTTTGATCATGATGATAAAGCGGCATACCTGAAAACGGCAGATTTACTTGAAGACGTGTATAAAAATCCGCCCAGGGATTTGCCGTTTAGCGAGGGATTCACCCCACGGTTTAACTTTTTGAAATATTGCGCCTTGGTTGGGGTACATGTGATGTTTGCGCTTAGGTTTAATCCACAGAAACTAAGGAAAATATCCCCGAGCTTTGCCTCGTTTGCCGGGCGTATTTACGGGTATGTGGAAAAAGCATACCTACCAAAAGAAACAATAGAAAAAATGCGTGCAAAAATCGAAAGATTCTTGCACGCATAAAAACTTTAAAGTTACCTAGACGTTATAAGGTGATGGTCAAGGATAGGTTGGCAAAGGTGCTGTGGTTGCTTTCCGAAGCATCAATAGATAAGGGACTCGAGGCAACAGCAGGACTATCAAACGTGAGCTTGATAGCTGCTTCACCGTTTGCGTCAGTGGTTGCAACGATTGTAACAGGATTGGTAGTAGATGGCGTGATATCAGCGTCGGCACTGTCTTTGATGGAGGTGGGCGTTACACCTGCAGGAAGTGTAAAGGTCACATCTACACCTTGCATACCGTTACCGTCATTATCTTCTAGCGTGTATGTCAGCACTACTTCAGTGCCTGCAACAGCAGACGTGGGCGATGCCACAAGTGTAGCTGTGTATGATTTGATACTAATGGTAGCCATGCTACTTATGGCAGTAAGGCCGTCAGTGGTGGTGGCAACACAGTAGTAGTAAAGGTTTGTAGCAAGCGACTGGGCTATTACGTCCATGGATATATCAAGGGTGTTTGTTGTAGCATCGGGATAGATTGTAGCATCAAGCAAAGTGCCGCCCATGGTGGAATTAGTAGTGTTGCTATACCATTGATAGCTGACCGGTAAACCACCGCTGTGAGTGGCCGTGGCAGTGAGCGGAGTGGCAATAGAAGTGCCCACAGGATAATTAGAGCTAATAGGTTGTACGGTGAACGCTAATGTGACTACAGGAGTCGGCGTCGGAGTTGGCGTCGGAGTAGGAGTTGGTATCGGTGTCGGAGTTGGCGTCGGAGTAGGAGTAGGCGTTGGAGTTGGGGTTGGTGTTGGTGTCGGCATTAGCCTGTGAAGGATGTTTATCGTGACACTTGCCTCGGCTGTACGTCCGTCTGTAGCTGTAAACGTGACATCAACCACAGCAGTGCCAATCTCGTTTGCCGTTATCACGCCTGCGTCGGTAAGGGAGATAAGGTTTTGGCCTGACGCTTTTTCAAACGAGAACTCGCCCTGGGTGTTGCTGGGGGATATCTCGGGCTCAAGGGCATAGTTATAGCCTACATACATGTCGATACTGCCGGGCAGGCCGGTGATGGAAATGGGTTCGGGATCCGGCTTATTGGGATCTTCTTCCTCCAGCACGGTAATGACGACAACAGAGCTATATAAAAACCTGGAATCTTGTGTAGCGGTAGCCTGCGGGGCTGTAGACGCAGAAACATTCTCGGAGTTTGTCACCTCAGAAACATTATTATTGATCGGGGTAGGCTCAAAGCTGCAATTGCATCCATCGCAATCGTCATCATCATCATCATCTACATAATCAGAGTCATCAGAGTCTTGGTAAACGTCAGAAAGAGCGACTCTGCACCTATAATAAAACACACCGGGCTCATCTGTTGGTGGTGTGAAAGTAGCCTCGCCTGTTGTTGCTGCAATGTAGAAATTAACACCGTCGCCAGAAACTTCCCACCGAGGGCTATCAATGGCTTCATCTGTTGTGATAGACAGCTCCTGTGCAGGCTCGTTCAAGTAATAAGTGGCGTCGTCCATGCTTTCGCTTGTGATACTCAAGGCAAAAACAGGCGGGCTAGACATGATCAGAGAAACTATCAGCATTGCGATAAAAATACTGAATGCTACAAAATAGCTTTTCTTTTGCTTTTTTGTTATGCTTTTTAAATGCATCTCATTCACTCCTAATTAATACTTACTATTTGATTTACACACAATTATATCACATTTTGCTTTTTTTTCTATCTTTTATGTGTGTTTTTTTTGACACAAATAACCATTATTCTTGCGATTTCTGCTTTTACTCGTTTTTTGTGGTATGATAGCTATTGTATTAATGTTTACTTTTTACGAGGTGAAAAAGCATGAGTCCGGATATCACTATTTTTGGTGTTGAAATTGCAAGCTATGTCCTAATGTCGGGTATAGGAATCGCGGCGGCGTGTATTTTTGTTATTTTCATGATAAAACGTGAAAAACAAAACCTTCACGATATTATTCCGATATTTTTATTTGTCATTATAGGTGTTTTAATCGGCGGACGGATATTGTATGCCATTGTCAATATAGACAGACTTTTCTTAATCATAGAAGAATACAACGCATATGGTAATTTTAGTATGTTGTTTTATAACATGAGGCATCTTTTCAGTGGGCAGGTGTTTTATGGTGGCATGTACGGTGGATTTTTGGCATTGTACATATACACAAAGGCGAGCAAGATGGACACGTCATATTATTTGTGGATGCTCACGCCCATAGCTCCGTTGTTTCACATGTTTGGGCGCACAGGTTGCTTTTTGGCGGGGTGCTGCTATGGTGCGCCGATGCCGGGTGTTTCATTTCCATTATTCATGAACGGCGGCGATGTGGCACGTGTGCCAACACAGCTGATAGAAGTGTGCTTTAATACACTGTTGTTTGTGACACTGGTATTTTTGCAAAGAAAAGATGCACTCAAAACTCATTTGTTTAAAATATATCTTTTAAGCTATTCTGTGTTCCGCTTCACAATAGAATTTTGGCGTGGAGACATTAATCGTGGTGTGTACGGTGATGTTTTATCCACCTCGCAGATTATTGCCATTATTACAATAGCTGTGGTGAGTGTAATGTATATAAAGGATTATCTGAAGCGTAGAAAACAACTTACATGATAAATGAAATGACATATAATGAATTTTAAATGTCGGTATTGACTTAGAATTTCTAAAAATGTTTTACTGTTAATATAAATGAAAGTTATCTAAACAGCCGGGAGGACAAAGTTTGAGTCAAAAAAAAGCAGATATCAGCGCCGAGGGGTTTATAGGCTCGATATTTAAATATTCTATTTCTACGTTTGCAAACCTAGGAATTTACGGCATTTCCATGCTTCTTACCGGTCTTTTTATTCCGGAAAATATGCTTAGCCCGGTGGCTGCGTTCAACAGCTGGACAGCCACCATCATGAACGTGGCCATACTGGGCCTTGACCAAAGCTTGATACGGTTTTACCACGAGCCGCCAGCGTCTTTAAGCAAAAACGGCCTGTTTCGGCTTTGTTTTTCGTTTTCGGGACTGATATTGCTGGTGGGCGGATGTATCGGCAGTGTGTTTTTTGCAGGGCCAATATACAGCGGTGTAGGTTTCGGCGATGTTTCCGGAATGCTGGGCACCTGGGTGGTGCCACTACTGTTTTTGAATGCGTTTTTCTACATGGTGGCGCGGTATTTTAATGTGCTGTACCGCATGGAAGGCAACATCGGCGTGTATACTGCAGAGAGTATATTAATGCAGTTTTTCTACAGATTGTTTTTCGTTCTGGGCGCATTTTTAGGTTTTGAAAACCCTGTTCCGGCCATGATTATATGTGCTGTGGGTGGTTTGGGTGCTTTTGCGTTGGTGTTTTCGTTTTTGCGCAGAGATGCATTAAGCTTTCGCAAAAATGATTTTCGCAAAGAAGGCTACAAGGCGGTTGTTCCGTATGGTGTGGCGGTAGCGCCCACAGCCATTATGCTGACGCTGAACTATTCTATTACGCAAAGTTATTTGATTCATTCTTTGGGCTCCTCCGGAATGTATGCGTACGCCTATCAGCTTTCGAATATCGTGACCATGGTTCAAGGTGGCTTTGCCTCGTTTTGGGGGCCGTTCATGTTTGCAAACTACAAAACCCAACAGCCACGCATAAAGCGTGTGCACAACTATCTAAACCTTATCATAATTGCATTTTTCTCTGTGCTGGTAGGCTTTGAGGATATTATATTCTTTATTTTACGTGAATATAAAGGCGCGCAACCGATATTTCCGCTGATGATGCTTTCGGCAGTGTTTACCATTTTGTGTGAGACCACGGTGTATGGCAACGCTATCGCAAGACGGCCGATATTTGATACTTTAGGCCATGCCTTGTCTTTTGTGGTGAATGTAAGCGGACTTTTGATATTAGTGCCGATGTTTGGATTGAATGGCGCGGCAGTTGCCCTTGTGTGTGCAAACGCGTCTATGTTCTTCTTGCGCACAGCCACAGCACAAAAACTGTATAGCAGTATTGAAAACTTTAAAAAGACCCTAGTAGCCATTGCAATAGCTGTACTTATAGCGATAGGTGGTACAATATTTGCACACATGTTTATGCTAAAATTGATGGTATCTATAGCAGGTGTAGTGTGCATTTGCTTGTTATATCGTAAAGAGTTTATATACTTGCTGAAAACGGCGCTGAATATAGCCAAAAAAATCATTGTAAAAAAATAATCGATAGAAAAGAGGAAGGATATGAAATACTGTAAAATATGCACCATGCCGGATACACGCCCAGGGATAAGCTTTGATGAAAACGGTGTGTGCACTGCATGTAATCACTATAAGCACCGTGCCGGCGTAAACTGGGATGATCGTATGCAGCAGTTGAAAGTACTGTGCGATAAGTATCGTGGCATGAATGGGCCGGGCGGATACGACTGCGCTGTGGCATGCAGTGGTGGCAAAGATAGCCATTATCAGGTGTATGTGCTGAAAGAACTGATGGGGATGAACCCTATTTTGTTCACGGTGGAAGATAACTTTCCTATGACAGAAGCCGGTAAACATAACCTGCGCAATATTAGCGAAGCTTTTGGATGTACGATAATTTCGTGTAAGCCGAATATTAAAGCGCAAAAGATATTGATGCGTAAGTTTTTTGAAAAATATGGCAAACCCACATGGTTTTTGGATAGGCTTATTTACACGTTTCCTTTGCATATGGCGCTGAAATTTAACACGCCGCTGCTGTGCTATGGCGAGAATGTCAGTTTTGAGTATGGCGGAAACAGTGACGAAGAAACATATAGCGCCAAAGATCAGATTGAAAACGGTGTAGCCGTGGGCATGCCGATGGAAGAACTTTTGGGAGACGGAGTTACTGAAAATGACTTGTCGTTGACAATAGCTCCTACCAGCGAAGAGCTGGCAAAGCTGGACCCGTTCTATCTTTCGTACTTTTTACCGTGGAACTCTATGAAGAATTACCAGTTTTCTAAATCACGTGGTTTCCACGACCTTACCCATGAATGGGATCGCAAGCATCATGCCGAAAACTTTGATCAAATTGACTCTAGGGCATATCTTGTTCACAGCTGGCTGAAATATCCGAAGTTTGGCCATGCCGCAGCTACCGACTATACCGCTAGGTATATCAGGTATGGGCTTTTAAATCGTGACGAGGCTGTAGAGATAATCAAGGAAAGAGACGGCGCGCTGGATCCGTTGTGTGTACGTGATTTTTGCGAGTTCTGCGGATATACTGAAAGTGAATTTTGGAATGTAATCGACAAAATGTATAACAAAGAACTGTTTTATAAAGATGAGTATGGGCGCTGGATGCTTAAAAACCCAATTTGGCAAGAAGAGTAATAGGCTTGTGGCGAGGAGGAGCCGGCTGTGACACGTCTTTATTTTGAAGAGATGATGGAGAGTATGGGTTGCATTGTGCAGGATTATTTCGCCTTTGGCGTGATTGAAAGCTGGCCGTACAGTGTAGAGCTATTGGACACCGGCGGCATTGCCGAGATACAGGTGAGGTTTCTTGCCGGGGGCTCCACCGTCAAAACGGCGAAGGCCCTCAAACAAAAAGGCGCCGCACATCAGCGATGGACCGGTGAAAATGAGGAGACAAGCACCCTTTTTTGTGTGTATACACCCCCGAGTGATTTTTATGTCAAGGCAGGCCTTCGTGAAATTCTGAAAAGTGGGGCAGATGCTCTTTTGTGGCAAAAGCTGAGCCCACCAAAAGAATGTCCACTATGCGAAAAAAGCGGATGTGACTCGTATGCATATCTAAACGAAGATTATACACCGTGTCATGCATATTGCGTTGATAATAGTCTTGACTTGCCCGAGGCTGACCATTACTTGCAAAAACAAACACAGGGAAAAGTACTAAGCGGAGTGCTGGGTGCATTTATGGGCGCCTTCATCGGGGCATTGCCGATATGGGTGCTAGCGCTAAACCAAAACACTATTTATTTTGCGCTGTATGTGTTCATTCCGATTTTGTCAGGACTTTTATATCGTCTGCTACGTGGAAAAGCCAATAAAAATATCGGCGGAATAAGCGTGTTGGTATCTTCGCTCGTCATGGCCGTGGGGCTGGAACTTGTGTGGAACTGGATTTTATTAAGCTACCAAACAGGTAAAAATCTACCGTTTTTTGAAACAGCAGAATATTATTTTGCATCGCATAATATTATACTTTCAGTTCAAGAAATGTTGTTCAACTTAGTTGCGCTGATGGTAGGATTTTTAGCGACATTGCGATTTTTGCGCCGATATGAAGATGAAAGTAATGAAGTGGGCGGGATTATTCGTGGCGCAACATTTATAAAAAAAAGTACCGTGCCTATCGTAAACTTCAAAGAAGAAGCAGAAAAAAGAAAACATGTGTATGAAGAGCAAAACGACGATGTATATACTTAATATGTCGAAGAAATAAGTATTAAGGAGAAAACAATGGAGAAGACACCTTATCCTCCAAAAGCAGAAAATGACCTGAATATGCAAAAACAAGCGGAAAGTGCTGTTTTTGAAAATCAGGCAGGAAATGTAGCGCAAGAAGACGCTCAAAATGTAGAACCCAAAGTGCAAACACCGCCTGTTATGCAGCAAACACCTTTAAAAGATGCACAGGCTGCACACATGAGCAAAGGTGTGCCAAACTATGCGCATACAAACTATGCGCATACAAACTATGTACATCCCAATATGCCACCACCACAGATGACACCAAATATGCCGTATGGCGGTGCGCCGAATATGCCGAATATGGGCTATATGCTACCGCATCCGTATCCGGCGATGGGTCCTCAGCAACCACCAAAGAAAAAGCGTTCCACTGCATTTACAGTTTTTATGATAGTGGTGGCTGTGCTGGTAGTGGGGGCTATTTTGCTGGCGACGATTTTTGGTATTATGACAGTGTCGATGTTCAGCCCGAGTGAATACAACGTGAACACGCCCGGAAATACTTTTTCTGTTATTCATGTCAAGGGCACAGTTCAGACCATTGAAAGTAGTGTTTTGGGCTTGAGTTCTACCACATATTATCATGATGATACGCTTGATTATGTTGAAGAATTGATTGAAAACGAAAGCAATAAAGGGATTTTGCTTTACATGAACACACCGGGTGGTGGAGTGACCGAAGGCGACGAGCTGTACATGGCGCTGATGGAATACAAAGAAAAAACCGGACGTCCTGTGTGGGGGTATATGGATGATGTGTGTGCCTCGGCCGGATACAACATCATCTCGGCGGCAGACCATATTGTGGCTAACCGCAACACCACAACAGGCTCTATAGGCGTGTATATCGCCATCACCGACACCAGTGGTCTTTATGACAAGTTGGGTGTGCGCACTGCGCTGATAAAGTCAGGCGAAAACAAAGGTGTGGGTGTGTCCGGTGTGCCGATAACAGCTGAGCAAGAAGCAGTGTACCAAGGTGTGGTGGACGAGTTGTATGAAAGGTTTGTAAATGTTGTGGCAAAAAGCAGGGGCATGTCGTACAGCGAGGCAAAAGAGTTGTCCGATGGACGCATATATACTGCAAGCCAAGCATTGGAAAATGGTCTTGTAGACGAGGTAAGCGACTGGGATAAAGTGTTGGTAGATTTTGAAGAGCTTACCGGAGCAACAGAGTTTAACCCGAACTTTTCAAGGCAAACTGTTGTGAGTCAGTTTTTTGGCGAGTTAGTGGAGTATTTGCCGAAGAGCGATGCCCAAAGTATATTGCAATCTATGGAGCAATTTCCCAGTGGTGTGCCGATTTCTTACTATGATCCGTCATTGACAGAAGTTCAATAGATTAGAAAATTGACACGATGAAGTAATGTTTTTATAAGAAAACGAGGTATGTATGCAAGACGATAAAGAATATATTCCGTTTTCGAGTGGAGAAAGCGCTAGCCAAGAGGAAGACTCGGCACTTTTTGAAACAAGACAAAACGAATTTTCCACAGCGATTTTGCTGGCGGTAGATGCCGGAAAATATGATGCGCAGCAAAGCATGGAAGAGCTAGCCGCATTGTGCGAGGCATACGGCCTTGAAACATTGGCTGAAGTGATGCAAAAACGCGATAGGCCGGATTCGGCAACTCAGCTGGGTGCAGGACGCCTGGCCGAAGCAAAAGAGCTAGCGGAGAACTTAGATGCAGATGTGGCGGTGTTTGACGGCGAGCTTACGGGTAGCCAGCTGCACAACATTGAAGAGCATTTGGGTATTCCTGTTATTGATCGAACTATGCTGATACTCGAAATTTTTGCACAGCGAGCCCTTACAAAAGAAGGCAAAACCCAAACAGAGCTGGCCATGCTTGAATATAGACTGCCACGCCTTGCGGGACACGGCACATCGTTATCACGCCAAGGTGGCGGTGGTGGCGGTGGCGGCGGCGCACGTCGTGGTGGCGGCGAAAGCAAGCTGGAATATGACAGACGATATATCCGCAGTCGTATTGCTATACTAAAAAAGCGCCTAAAAGAGATGGAAGCACGACGTGGTGAAACACGGCGCACACGCAATAAAAGCGGAGTGCCGCTGGTGGCAATGGTGGGATATACCAATGTGGGTAAATCCAGCCTTGTCAATGCACTTTGTGGAAGCGATATCTTGGTGGCGGATATGCTGTTTGCAACGCTGGACCCCACCTCACGTAGGATGGTGTTGCCAGACGGGCAGACGGTGGTGATGGTGGATACAGTAGGTTTTGTGTCAAGATTACCGCATAATTTGGTCGAGGCGTTTAAAAGTACGCTGGAAGAAGCAAAATACGCTGATGTACTGCTGCTTGTGGTGGATGCGGCCGACGAGGATGCACCCGAGCAACTGGATGTGACACAAGAAGTGCTGAAAAGCCTTGGGATAGACAGCGATGTGCCACGCTTGGTGGTGTACAATAAATCGGATAAATTAGTGGCAGAGCATGATTTCAGTGATGACGCCATGTTGCTAAGTGCAAAGACGGGCAGAGGCCTTGATGCATTAAAGGCGAAGCTGGTCAGTATTTTGTCACAGCGGATGTGTTTTTTACATGTGGTTTTACCGTATGACAAGCTTAGTTTGGCAGACAACTTTAGGCAATATGGACGTGTTACAAAAGAAGAATATCGTGAAGATGGCGTATATTATGCTGCCGGAATAGAAAAATCGAAAGCGCATATATTTGCGAATTATTTAGTGAATGGCGCTGAATAATAAGGGGAAAACATGTCTGAAAAACAAAAAATAGCTTTAGAACTTTTTACGCACGGGATGAACTGTGCGCAGGCAGTGGTGGGAGCTTTTTGTGAAGATTATGGATTTGATAAAAAGAATGCAATGTTGATGGCTACAGGATTCGGCGGTGGAATGAGAACCGGAGGCGCATGCGGTGCGCTGACAGGTGCGCTGATGGTTGTGGGCATGGCGTGCGGTACATACAAGGTGGAAAATGATCAAGATGCACAACAAAAAGCTGAATGTGCACGTCGCACAATAGAGTTTACAGAAGCGTTCCGAGAATTGAAAGGTACGGTCAACTGTAAAGAATTGTGGGTAAGGCCCAAAATGCCTAAAAAAATCAAAAGAAAAGGCCCTCCTGAGATTTGCATTTGGCTGGTAGAGCAGTCAGTAAGATTGCTCGAAGAAAAGGGATATTAAAACAAAATACAAACAAAAACGCTCCCCTGAAGATTATATCTTTGAGGGAGCTTTTTGTATTTAATATATTACGTTTATTTTGGTAAAGGAGTATTATCGCTGGCAAGCTCTTTCATGGTGGTAACAAGGCCTGCAAGGTTTTGGATTTCACTGGGCACAATGATTTTTGTGGCTTTACCATCGGCCAAAACTTGTAAAGCTTCCATGCTTTTAAGGGTGAGCACTGCCTTGGTAGGCGCTGCCTTGTTCAAGATTTTCAGTGATTCAGCTGTAGCGTTTTGTACGGCAAGAATGGCCTGTGCTTCACCATCTGCCTCACGAATGCGCTGTTCACGTACGGCATCTGCCCGCAAAATAGCACTTTCTTTTTCACCCTCGGCAACCAAAATGGCACTGCGTTTTTCACCCTCGGCACGTAAAATAGCTTCACGGCGTTGGCGCTCTGCCTTCATTTGTTTTTCCATTGCGTCTTGGATTTCAGACGGAGGAAGAATGTTTTTCAGTTCCACACGATTTACCTTGATACCCCATTTATCTGTGGCCTCGTCCAAGGTGGCGGTGATTTTTGTGTTTATTACATCACGAGATGTAAGAGTGTGATCCAGCTCCATCTCGCCGATGATATTACGCAGTGTGGTGGCGGTGAGGTTTTCGATGGCGGAAATGGGACGCTCCACGCCATAGGTATACAGTTTTGCATCAGTCACCTGGAAAAACACCACGGTGTCTATTTGCATGGTTACGTTATCTCTGGTGATAACAGGCTGTGGCTGGAAATCCACCACTTGTTCTTTCAGGGAAACTTTTTTTGCAACCCGCTCGATAAAAGGAATCTTGAAATGCAGACCCGCTTGCCAAGTGGCTTTATAAATACCTAAATTTTCAACTACATAACAGCTTGCTTGGGGGACAATTTTCACACATGCGACAATTGCACCGGCGACTATGGCTATTATACCTATAATGACAATAAACCCAAAAATTGTACCAATTATACCCATCCTACTATTCCTCCTGATTTATATAAATATATAGAAAAAACCTTTTGTAACATATCATTTGTTATGACACAGTATCTTCTTCTGAGATGGGCGAAACCAAAAGCTTCACACCGTCTATGTCGTCTACCTTGCACAAACTACCCACAGGTATAACCACGTCGCTTTTAGCTGTCCAGTCCAGGCCTTCAAGGCTGACACGACCGAAACGATGGGGCTGTATCTCGGAAATTACACGGCATGTTTTTCCGATATTAGCGTCGGCGTTGGTTGGGGTGCGCTTTCCACCGGACAATTTGTTTGCAATAGGGCGTAAAGCCAGTAAAGAAACCAAGCTGACCACTAAAAACATAGCGATTTGAACAAAGTATACATCCGGCCACAATAAAGATGTTAAAAATGCACAAACCGCGCCGATACAAAACCATAAACTAACTAAAGAAGCAGTAAACGCTTCTACAATTATAAAAAATATTAGTATAGCCAACCAAATAAAAGATATTAACTCCATAACAGGGAACCTCACTATATATTTTATATATGTATTTAACATAAAATAAAGACTATTTTTATTAAGTGTAACAAAAAACAGTATAAAAGGCAAGGCGAAAAAAGGAGAATGATATCGCCATTTACAGTGAAATATGCTATACTAAAAAATAATAGTTTTCGCTAGAATAACTTGAAAGATAAAATGTGAAAAAGAACACGCAAACGGAGGATTTGCATGAAACACCAAATGCCATATGAAGCAAGGCCGCGCAGGATGCGATATGAAAAAAAACAAAAGAAAAATGTGAGTGGTATATTTTTATCTGTGATGATTTTGATCACTCTTTTTTTGATGGCTGGTGCTTTTTCATTTTGGTTTTTTGGTGGTGTTGATATACTACTTAAGCGAAATGCAGAACCGGGGTATAGGGTTGATGACACGGTGCAGGCACTGCGAATAAACGCGCCACAGGACATGGAAAATAGCGCTATGCAGCAATATTTTTCTGATGCGGTGGCCTTTGCCGAGCAAGAGGGATATAACACTGTGATGTTTGAAGCAAAGACTGAGTCGGCTATTTTATGGCGGGATGATATCTTTCCTACCTATCCTGAAATTGCCGCACAAGGCAGTGGTGTGGATCCTTTAGAAATGCTGTGTGACGCACTGGAAGACAAGGAAATTCAGCTGTTGGTGGAAGTGGATATGTTTGCCGTGGGAGGCGAAATAGACAAAACAGAAGAAGCATCGCTTACCGAAATGTTAAGTGCCGCTGCGACACAAACAAAGTTTTCACCGCAAGATAGCCAGTATACCGAGCTAGCGGCACAAAGCATAGCTTCGCTACCGCTTGAATATTCTATAGGCGGCATTGTGTTTTCTGGGTTTGACTCGGAAACGCTTATGGAAGAACAAGAAAAAGAACAATACACAGCTCAAATGATGCCTGTGATAGAAGAAATACACACCATGATGGCAGATGAAGGTCGCCTGATGCCGATGTATATTGCGTACGATGGCGCAAACGATACAATTAGCTCGGGAGTGGTGGCGAGCATGATCCAGTCAGGTCTGTTGACAGCGCAGTTTGTCAGCTTGCCGGATGTAAGCCAAGGACAAAGCATGGAAGAAAGCCTTGCGGCGCTGGGGCCGGCGATTATAATGCAACATATGGAAGAAGACACCAGCGGCATAGGTCTTTTTATGGCTCAAAAACAAGCGGCATATCAAGGGTTTGCCATGGGCGAGTATCCTGCCGCAGTACAAGAAAGTGCACATTATAGCTACCTGAAAAGTGTGATGAATCCCATGGAAACTGAGATACCTACAGGATTTGAAGTGGGTGGAAGCCTTGAAATAACTTATCCTACAGATGGGCGTAATCTCACGTGGGAAGGCGTGTACATGACAGGGCATTCCAATCCATCTGCGGCGCTGATAATAAACGGTGTAGAAATTACAAACAGGGCTTCGGGTGGTGCTTTTGGTGTGTATGTTCCGCTTGTAATGGGTGAGAATGTGTTTTCCATCCAAAATGGTGATGTTAGCGCAAGCAAAACAATAACACGGATTGAGCCGACCACCACCACAAGTTATGTGACCAGCGACGGCTCATCGTCTGCAAACGCAGGCCAAGTGGTGGAGATGGTGCGCCCATATGTGAATGTGTTGACAGACCCGAGCGACGTATACAGTATCAACGAGGTGTTTAATTTAGGCGCTAAAGTGGTGGTTCAGGATGCGATAGAAGTGCAAAGCGGCACCACAGAGCGCTGGGCATACCAGCTGAGTAGTGGGGACTGGATATGGGCCACTAATGTGAGCAAAGTGAGTGGAGACGGAGCATCTACCATTACCGGTCTTTCGACAGAGGCGCATGAAAAAGGTGAATATATAGTACTGGAAGGCACAGGAACACCGGCGGCATACATAGCGCATGACGAAGAAAGCAAAACTTTAAAACTGACATTTTATGATACAAGCATCAGCATACCTGAAGGTTTTAGCAGTGAGCTAGTGTCTTCTGCAACGGTGGAATCTGTGGAAAACAGCATGGTGCTGAGCTTGCAGACAAATAACATGTGGGGATATAACATAGAGTATGAAAACGATCAAACAAAGCTGTTTTTGAAACGTGCACCTAAAATTAGCGATGATCCAGACAAGCCGCTTTCGGGTGTTCATGTGATGCTTGATCCGGGGCATGGTGATCAGACAGAGGGCTCAAACTACGGCGCGGTGGGTATTGCCGGAGAAACAGGATATCCACACGAGCAGCATATAAATCTTATGTTGGCCGATGCCACAGCATGGCGGCTTGAGCAGCTGGGTGCTACCGTGACATACACTAAAACCAGCACGGAAAATCCCGGTATAAATGATAGGTTTATCATGCAAAACGCAGAAAAACCTGATTTCTTTATCTCGATACACCACGACGGACTTGATGGGAATGTAGATTTAAGCGATATGGCGAATTTGCTAAGTATTTACTATCATCCGTATAATATTCCACCCTCAGAACAGTTTGCAGATAACCTTTTGACATATGTCAGCCGCGATACCGGGCTCTCCGCCGAAGAAGAACCACGATGGGGTAGCGTGAACTACGGGGTGATTCGCACCACAGTTTGCCCATCAGTACTTTTTGAGTATGGCCTGCTGGTACATCCTGGGCACTATGAATACAACACCAGTACCGAAGGGATTTGGACGGCGGCGTTTGCCACAGCAGATGCTATAATGGATACTATTCCAAAATAAATAAAAAACCTCTTACCAAAGGCGAGCAGCCATTTGTAGGAGGTTTTATTTTGTGAGATATTAGTAACAAGGCAAAATAGCAAAATATACACGCCGATTAAGTGGCAAAAGGATTCCAGCGATGAAGGCGCATGTCAACACATCCGTTTTCACGGAAAGTGATGCCTTCTTCTTGTAGCATCAAGCGCTGGGCAGACCAGCCGGGAACAGTGCGACCGACGCTGTTTACCACCCTGTAGCATGCAAGGCCGGGTGGTGATTTCCTCAGTGCACGGGCAACCCTGCGTGAAAGGCGTGGAAATCCCGCTAGCATGGCAAGCTGCCCGTAAGTAGTCACTTTACCTTTTGGAACATCGGCAAGTACTGAATGAATACGAGTGTCGAAATCTGCAAAAGAAACATTTTCAGAAGAATACATAAATATCTCCTCGTCAGCGATATCCGCGTAGTGCTAAGCGTTCTTTTGCAAGATAAACAGCACCTGTGGCACCGTCACTTTGCGGAGGAACACACTTTAAATCGGGAAAAACGCTGGCCATATGTTCCTTGAAAGCGTTTCCGACATGGGCGTTGTTCAGCAAAATAGAGCCGACAATGGCCAAAGTGTCTTTTTGCAAGCTGAGCCGCTTGATGACGGGCTGAACTAATATAGAGAGCTGGTGTGCTACTTTGGCGGAAATATCCAAAGCGACTTTGTCCTGCATTTGGCATGCCTGTGGTAAAAATGAGGCGAGCTCACATATTTCTGCAGGGGTGAGTTTTCCTGAATGGAATTGCTCGATTAAATCATTTACAGAAGAAATTCGAAGGCGAAGATATACCTGAGTAGTTAAATAAGTGGCACCTTTGCGCCCGTCGGCTGAATGTGCAACCGCACGCAATATTTCGCGCCCTACAGCATATGCAGATCCATCGTTGTCATCAAGCACGCCCATACCACCTGTTTTGTGGGCAAGGCCGGCAGTGTTTTTTCCATAACAAACTGAAGCGTCGTTGGCAAGCAGTATGGCGCCTTTTTTACTGCGCAAAGCACCATATAAAGCTACCTCTTCCTGGGCCAAGAGCCATGCATCGCCCATGTATCCACACCTGCGCATCACGTCGCGTAAAACAGGGTCTAAACGCATGGTGGTAAGCTGATTTTTAGAAAACCCCGCAACACCCATACAAATTTGGCGACAACTTTTTACCGGGTATCCTGCCATATGCGCTGTTAAAAAAGCTTCTGCAAAATTTTGCGAGAGTTCTTGCTCGTTGGCAAAGAAAAAATTGATGGCGCCGACGGTGAAACTTTGCACCACCACACCGGAGATACTGGCGATGTTTACATGTGTAAGGTTGTCTGCACAGGACAGACCCATGATGTAATCCATAGCAAATAACCTCCTTGATGTAAATTTTCAGTAAGGAATTGTGAATACACTCAGTATAAAAACGCACTTTTAAACTATGTATTAATAATACTTAATTTTTACTGAT
>CAYIZZ010000018.1:0-26073 GCA_964367945.1 uncultured Oscillospiraceae bacterium
CTTCTTTAGGCTTTGTGGCATGGTATGCCCTTGTCACCATGAGCTATCTTTATATCCTGCGGCCGGAGCAAGCCCTTGGTTTTGAAAGCTATGACCGGTATGTATTCCCGTATTACATCGGATGGCTGGTAGCTGCCATGGTAATTTTCAGTGTTTCCATCACAAATGCATCTTTGGGGAAATCCACCCTTGGCAAGCTAGGTCTTATTGCTACTTCTTTTTTCATTCTTCTACGTGTATTTTTGATGGTTCCGCCACACTATACCATTTTTGGCGCACACAAGAGCGAATACAATTATCGCTACACATTCTCGCAGCATGTTCAAGAACTGCGCTCTGAGCTTGATCCAAATGGTAAAACCTTCCTTGTTTACAGTGGCGACACCGGTATAGGCTGGTTTATGTATTGCCACGAGATGCTCCCTTGGCAGCTAGACTACAGCTTCAGTGGTCTCATGCAGGTGTCTATACCACAAGAAGATGGCAGCACTATTCGTCGATCAATTACCGTGAATGAATGGCAGGCATATTTGATAGAAAACGGTATAACCACAGTGTATATTGAGCATGCCGACACTGAATTTGCAACAAATTACAGCACACTTTTTTCCGATGATATGCAAAGTTATCAAAATGGCGAAACCAATCTTTACGACGTTGTCCTTCTTAGCAATCGTACTGTGACACTTGTTCCTCGTTTATAAGATTTTTGCGTATCTATGCTATATACTCGTCGCTACAAAGGAGATGTCCCTATGAAACAAAGGTTTCCCACAAAAAAGTGGGCGATAATACTATACAGTGCCTGCATCGTTTTGTGGCTTTGTATTGCCTTTGTGCATTTTATCAGTGACAGCTTTCATCCTGCTACCAGCCTGGATTTCACCATGGCTGAGCCTGTATTTTTATCTGCTCTTGAAGATGGTACATTCATAACAGACAACACCGACCCACAGCTTATTTTCAATGATGTAAACACAAATGTACGACTGGTTCGCATGAAGGCAAACTTTGAGATTGATCCGGGTGAGATGGAGCTTTTTTATACACGGAGCGCACAACAGGGATTTTCCTTGCAAAATCGCATCATCGGCTCGCCCCAATCTGACGGAAGCTATTTGTACACCCTTCCTTTTGGAAATGTACACAGCCTCAGGATAGATATCGGTACTTCCGGCGGCAATAACGTAGATATTTCTTTTATCGAGCTAAACCCCTTCTTACCATTCACTCATTATTTTGTTCCGAATTTACGCGATTTATTAAGCCTTTTAATATGTCCTGGGCTTTTACTTTGTGCTTTTTCCCTTTTTCATTCTTTCATCTTCAAGCTATCTTTTTTTCTGAAAAACAAATCCACACAAAAAAAACATGCTTCTTAATAATATCTTTATATATAAAAAACCCACTCCGATTAAGGAATGGGTTTTTATATTTAGTTAAGTAAATTTTTATCACATCATCTGTTTTTAGGGTTCACAATGTCGCGCCAGTCAAGATCTCCACGCTCAAGTCCATGAATCAACACTTCACCTGTGGCAATATTTGTAGCCACCGGAATACTGTGCATATCACACAAACGCAACAAATTATGCTCGTTTGGATCGTGATCTGTGCTGATAGGATCACGGAAAAACAGCAGCAAATCTATTTCATTACATGCAATACGTGCGGCAATCTGCTGACCGCCACCATGCGTACCTGACATGAAGCGTTGCACCTGCAATCCCGTCACTTCCGCCACCATTTTTCCTGTGGTGCCAGTGGCAACCAAGGTATGCCGACTAAGTGTACGCGAATAAGCAGTACAAAACTGCATCATCAATTCTTTCTTAGAGTCATGTGCTATCAGGGCTATATTCATCCCACTTTCCTTCTTTCCCTATTGCTTCATTTATTGATATACCAGTGGAACATCCTCTCCCCTAATCCTCTTGGCTATAGCAACATATACCTGCCATGCTATGTCAAGTTGGCTTAAAGCATCTCCACGTGCAGTCGCTTTTTGAACTGCCACACTTTCCGGCACTACGCCGAGTAACTGAACACCTACCGTATCAATGGCTTCATCCAGATCTTTTAAGATCCCATCACGCAACACACTGTGGCGACTTACCCTGTTTATCAAAAGCCTCATATGTGATGGAAGGTTATTACTGGCATCCAGTAAAGTGCGTGCATCTCGTAAAGCTATTGGGTCAGGTGTCACCACCATCACCAAGCTATTACTCACTGTCATCGCAGCTTCAAATACAGAACCATATCCTACATCTAATATAATATACTCAAAAGCCGGCCGTAAAAAAGCAATCAGCTCTTGCAGACGAGAAACATTAATTATGTCACCGATATACGGTGCAGAAAGTACATAAAGGCCTTGATACAACGGACTTTCCACCACTGCGCGCATTGGCTCTACCCTGCCGCTCAGCACGTCCTCAATGTCAAATACAACTTTTTCGCTGATACCTGTTATGATATCCACACTACGTAAAGCTGCAGACAGCTCAATCAAAACCACTTTTTCGCCCATAGAGGCAAGTGCCGCACCCACATAAACTGCCGTAGTGCTTTTTCCTGTGCCTCCCTTGCCGGACGCCATTGCAATAATATCCATCTTCCAGCCTCCGAGCTATGGAAACATTACGTAAAATATCTACCCATACTACCTAGAAAGTAAGTATGATTTACACATGTTTAAATTCCATACTGCTGATTATATCAGAATAATCGTGTTTGTACAATAACTTTTTGTAATTATTAGCTAAAATTTAACATTTTTTGTTCGTCTTCACAAAAAACTTTTCGTGCTAACCAACCTATTATGTATCATATTTGCTTAATAATTTGCTTTAACTGTAGCCAAATGATGATATAAAGATGCCACCGGCAACCCCATAACGTTATAATAGCACCCTTCTATCCGATAAATATAGCGCGCTGCCCAGCCCTGCACACCATATCCTCCTGCCTTGTCATAAGGCTCGCTTGTTTTTACATAGTCGTTTATCTCTTTTTGCGATATTTTCCCAAAATAAACTGTTGTTGTCTCAACAAAACTGCACACAGGGACTAACATTTGTCCTGGCTGGCAAATGCTAACTCCTGTGTGCACCTTATGTGCTTTATTTTGCAATGCATTTATCATTTCTGCTGCTTGTGTTTCATTTTTAGGCTTGCCTAGCGGATTGCCCTCCAGCTCTACCACTGTGTCGCATCCGATAACGATATCTTTCGGCCTTCTTGCAAACACTTCTTTTGCCTTTTCTTGTGCTAAAATCATAGCCAATTCGCTCGGAGATGTCTGTGTCACTTTACTTTCGTCAAACCCGGACACATCTATTTCAAAGCAAGAGTCCACAAAATTCATCAGTTCTTGTCTTCGCGGACTTTTTGATGCCAATACCAAAGCCATACTTCATCTCCATACTACTGTTCAAACGCTGAATCTATGTCATTTCCATTTCTTAACTATCAAATTGTATGCGCACACTGCCAAAGATACTGTAATCACTTGTGCTATGCTCACATTTATCGAAAAAGCAAATGAAAACTCAAAAATAGATAAATCCAGCACAAATGGCGCTTGAGGACTAATACCTACCCCACGTGAAAATGCCAGCCAGCTGATTGACGGTATATCTGCGCACAGTTCAGCCACATATGCGCCCAGCACAACTCCGCCTATCACACACAGTACTAACAATAATGCTTTTTTCACCTTCATAGGTCTAACTCCCCTGTACCTTTACGTTTTCATTTTTATATTATTTGCTACCGGTGGAGCCAAATCCACCCTTGCCACGCTCTGTGTCACTAAGGTCTTCTATCTCAAGCATTTGTGGTATCTCAATAGGCGACACCACCAGCTGGGCTATGCGGTCTCCGTTGGCAATATGTATCATTTTATCAGAAAGATTCACCACGGGCACCTGAAGCTCTCCACGATAGTCAGAGTCGATCACGCCAACACCGTTGGCCATTGCCAAACCCTGACGCAATGCCATGCCACTTCTGGCAAACACCAGCCCAACTGTGTTTTCGCTGGGCAGCTCGATAGCAATTCCTGTAGGTATCAGCGCACGTTCCATCGGCTTTAACGACATACCCTCCGCTTTCAGACATGCGCGCAAGTCCATTCCGGCCGATCCATTTGTTGCACGGCCCGGTGCATGTGCCTTTGCATTCAGGCGTTTTATTTTCAGTGTCATTGCCATCGCCTCCACCATGTTTTCTTTTTGATCCCACATTTCAATATCTATTCTTTGTGTTCTATGCGTAAGTTTTCACATATAATACCATTTCATATGATACCACATCTTGCGAAAATTCGCCATCATTCATGCGCTTATTGCTACACATCAAATCATATATTTCAGTCTTGTATCCCCTTTGAAAACAGTCCTCTGGTAAATTCTTTTGTAGCTTTTTGATAGGTTTTATATTGCTGAATCACTGTGTTCACTTCGCTTGCATCTTCATGGGTGAAATAAAACATCGCCGCATCACATGGCCAAGTTTGCATATACTCTGCCAGCCACAAAACATGCGGGTTATATATCTGGCGCACTGATTTATCGCATTTCACCGAGAATTTCGCACCTTTTCTGTCTACCAATACACCCTTTTTAATGCATTTCTTACATGATGTGCCTGTACCCAATGGACATGCCCTTGTCATCATCAGTGGCATATGTCCATACGCTACTGCCGCTGTGGCCACTTCATGCATATTTTTTGCAACATCTTTCATCTGTGCTCCGGAAAGCTCCATAGACAGCGTAATTATCGCATCATTCGAAGACGCCAAAAACTTAGCTGCTATATCATTTGTCACGTTCATAAACGGCCCATGTATGACACTATACTCTTTGCAAAGCTCTATGTGCGCTATACTATTTACTTCAAATCCTGCAAATCCCGCCTTACCGGCTTGGTCAATTTGGGCCCTCACAATATTTTCTTTTTGGCCAAACAGCGCACGTGGTAGCCATAGATACGTCTTTTTTCGCAAATCTTGCGGCACTTTATCTGCCATTGATATCGGTAATATTATTACATCACACTCTAAAGCTGCCTTGTCAGAAATTTGCTTTACATCTTCAAAACGAGCAATAAACATCGGATGTTTTTTTGCTGTTTTTGTCATATCGGCTTCTTTTTTCCATTTGTTTGCAACATTTTTCGGTTTTTCTTTTTCCGCCTGAATCTCACTCGGCACCTGAGATGTCTTTGATTTTCTGTTTTCTCTTATTTTAAGCAGTTTTTCCAGGGCATCCCTTCTCATTGCCGAGACCAATGACGATGCCAAGAAAAAGCCTTGTGTCTCCACTTGGCTTTCTTCTTTTAAATAAAACGGTGTGCCTCCGGTTTTCGCCAGTGCTTGCTGTAAAGACTTCACCGACGTATCATTTGCCGTGTCCAGCGTTTGCTCTAAACGCTCTTCCACAGTGCAAGCATCATCGCTCACCAGCAGTCTTGCGCCTTCCTTGCACAAAAAAAGCTTCATCTCCACTGGCACTCGTGCTTTTTCACGACGATACAGCTCTTTTGCCTTTGGCCATGCCTTTTTGGTAGCTATAGTGTCTTCTTTTGTGCGAATGCCAAACATTTCCATGCCTTGTTTTCCTGAAAACCATCCGTCCGTCAGACCACTTCGGCTAAACACTTCCTGTAATAGCTTTTCGTCATATTCTTCGCCGTTAAGTGCTTTTTTTGCGCTATCCACCGCCACGGCACAATATTCCGGCCCACGCAGCCTGCCTTCGATTTTCGCCGCCGCAACACCCATTTTTTCAAGGCGTGGCAATGCCTCTAAAACAGAGAAATCCTTTAAAGACAAGCGATATATATCTTTTTGTACGTGTGTTTCATCTTCCATGCGAAATGGTAGACGGCAAGGCCCCGCACACGCTCCTTTGTTGGCACTGCGCCCACCCAAGAATGCGCTGGCATAGCACTGCCCGCTCATCGAAACACAAAGTGCACCATGTATAAACACTTCTAAATCTATCGGGCTTTTTGCCGCTATTTCGGCAATTTCTTCCTCTCTCAGCTCACGAGCCAATATGGCGCATGAAAAACCCCACTCGGCCAGTTTTTGCACACCAGCCAAAGAATGCACCCCCATTTGGGTAGATGCGTGCACAGGCAAGTTTGGCGCTACACGCTGTGCAATCTTTAATGCAGCCAAATCTTGCACAATAATAGCATCACAACCTGCATCACGCACCTGGCAAATAGCCTTTTCCAGCTCGTCTTGACATAGCGGCAACGACACTGTGTTCACGGCCGCATTCACTTTGCAATTCCGTGCATGACAAAACTGCACTGCTGCATGCAGTGCATCATTTTCAAAGTTATCGGCCATACGCCGTGCGTTAAATCCTTTCACCCCTAAGTAAACACAATCAGCACCACTGTAAACAGCTGCTTTCAGCATGTCTGTGTTTCCAACCGGAGCTAAAATTTGCAGGCTTTGACTCATATTTTACTACTTTCCATCTGTCTTTCCGTCCAGTTCCATTTGGCCATCCAGCTCTTGTTTTTGCACACTAATAGCCGGTTTTGCATCACGTTTCAATACACTTTTTTGGCCATAGTTCAAAAGAGAGTCTTGTTTTTTTGCATTGCGCACAGTATCATTCACGCCATACTGTATTTCATTTTTCAGGTTTTGTAGCTCGCGTCTAGTTTCCTCTGCTTGTGCTCTTGCTTTAGCAGCATCTTCCAGATAACCTTGTATCTGTGCCCGCATATTATCTGCACGAAACGCACTTTTTTCTGCCTCGTCTAAATATGCCAGTGCTGTCATCACAGCAGCAGCTGTCACGCTGGCGTTTGGTGTATTCAGCATAATCTGATTCATATCATTATCAAGACGCTCTGCCAAACCCAGCAAGTAATCTTCAGGGTCGTTGGTGGACACCATATAGCTGGAACCACAAATTTCAAGCTTAACTTTACTCGCCGACATGTTTTGCCTCCTATATTCACTTATTATATTATATATAATAATACATTCCTCTTAAATTAGTATAGTATAAATCCTTACGAAAAAAAAGCCTTTTCACTTTTTTTACAAAAAAACTTGACGATAGATAAAATTCTTGTATTGTTTTAATTTTCATTTTCCGTTATAATCAATGTACACGAAGACCACGAAGTTCTTTTCGGGTCTACAATTTGAATATGATTTTCGCTTATCTGTGGATTTTTTCACAGGTGTTCTTGGCATACGCAAACAAACAGGTCAAAATTAAAAATTGAGGTGTTACTTGTGAGTCAAAAAATGACAAAAAGAGAATTTGAGAAAGCCTTTCAGAACGTTTTGCTTAGTGAATTGAATACCGATTTAAAATCTGCCGCAGAAGAAGATCTATATCGTGGTCTTTCGCGGCTGTGCCGGCGCATGCTCAGCGCCCAAAGAAAGCAGTTTATGGCCC
The DNA here is from genome assembly GCA_964367945.1 of uncultured Oscillospiraceae bacterium. Lineage (GTDB taxonomy): Bacteria > Bacillota > Clostridia > Oscillospirales > Ruminococcaceae > JAAYCI01. Next base: position 7,446 of record CAYIZZ010000018.1, read on the forward strand.
ACACCTATGGCCAAAACGCAAAGCAAGTGTATTATTTATGCATGGAGTTTTTAATGGGTCGTTCACTCAAGACTAATTTGTTCAACTTGAACTTGAATAAATTGGCTGAAAGTGTTTTGGCAGATCATGATGTGAAACTTGAAAATTTATACGAGCAAGAGCCCGATGCCGGCCTTGGAAATGGTGGTCTTGGTCGCTTAGCTGCTTGTTATATGGACGGTCTTGCCACTTGTGACATTCCGGCTACCGGATATTCTATTTTATATGAATATGGTATTTTCAAACAAGTTATTGTAGACGGATGGCAGGAAGAGCTGGCCGACAACTGGCTGCCCGGTGGTTCTGTATGGCTGAAAAGCCACTCCGAGAACACCATAGATGTGCGTTTTGATGGCGAAATAGAAGAAATATGGGATGGCGATTTCCATTATGTCAACCACAAAAACTATTCGCTGGTAAAAGCAGTGCCCTATGACATGTATGTTTCAGGGTATGATTCCAGCGGTGTTTCCCAACTTCGGCTATGGAACGCCAAGGCTCCCAGCTTTGATATGGGTGCTTTCAATGCCGGAAACTACGACACTGCACTCACACAAAACGCTAATGTAGAGCTGATTTCAAAAGTTTTATATCCAAACGATAATCATCTTGAGGGCAAGATATTACGTCTTCGCCAGCAATATTTCCTATCGGCTGCTTCTGTGGGCGATATTGTTCAGAACCACTTGGCCCAATACGGCACACTGGACAATTTGGCAGACAAGGTTGCCATTCATATAAACGACACCCATCCAACCTTGGCTATTCCCGAGCTGATGCGTATTTTCTTGGATGATTGCGGATATAGCTGGGAGGTTGCGTTTGAAATTTGTAGCAAAACTTTCGCATACACCAACCACACTGTCATGAGTGAAGCTCTTGAAAAGTGGCCGGTAGACATTTTCCGTCGCACTCTACCACGTATTTACAGCATTGTAAACGAAATGAACAACAGGGCTAGGCAAGACTTTGAAGAAGCATTCCCCGGCGACATCGGCAAAATTGACTACATGGCGCTGATTGGTGAAGGAAATATCCGTATGGCAAACATCTGCTGTTATGTTTCTCACTCCATCAACGGTGTGTCACAGCTTCATAGTGAAATCATAAAAGAAACGGTGTTTCATGATTATTATCTGTATAGCCCCGAAAAATTCACCAACGTAACAAACGGTATTGCTTATAGGCGCTGGCTACTTCAGTCAAATCCCGGCTTGACAGAACTGCTGGAAAGTGTCATTGGTCCCAAGTTTAAAAAAGACGCTTCTCAACTACAGAAATTTGCAAAATTCAGAACCAACAAAAAAGTGCTTGATCGCTTATACGAAGTAAAAAAAGCCAACAAGGTTTCTTTTGCCAACCATTTGATGAAAAAAACAGGTCAAATCATCGATCCTTCTTCTATCTTTGACTGCCAAGTAAAGCGTATGCATGAATATAAACGTCAGCATTTGAACGCCATAAACATCGCCGCACAGTACCTTGCTTTGAAAAACAACCCCAATCTTGATGTGGTACCGAAAACATATATTTTTGCTGCCAAGGCGGCGCCTGGCTACTACATGGCAAAACAGATGATTCGCCTGATTGTAAAACTGGGCAATTTGATCGAGTCCGATCCTGCTGTGCGTGATCTTTTACGTATTGTATATTTAGAAGACTACAATGTAACAACCAGCGAGCTACTAATGCCGGCCTCTGAAATAAGCGAGCAAATTTCTTTGGCGGGTACTGAAGCTTCAGGTACCGGAAACTTGAAATTTATGCTAAATGGCGCCATCACGCTAGGTACATACGACGGTGCCAACGTTGAAATTGCGCAAGCTGTGGGCGAAGAAAACTTCATCCAGTTTGGCATGACGACCGAGGAAGTAGACATCAAAAAACAAGAAGGTTATCATCCTTCGGTCTATATTCAGCAAGATAATGTAGCAAAAGAAGTACTGGACTTCTTACAAAAAGGCTGGGGTGGCGAGAACTTCCAAGATATCGTCACCAATCTGACCACAAAAGATCCATACATGGTCATGGCCGATTTTGTAGATTATCGCAATGCAGTTCAGCGTTTGTCTGATATCTACCTAGATAGAGACCAGTTCAATCGTATGAGCCTTTCCAACATAGCAGGTAGCGGCATCTTCTCGGCCGATCGCTCTGTCACAGAATACGCCCAAAACATCTGGTCTGCAGATCCTGTCAGGTAAGCGCATCTTATATTTTGTTTTTAATCGATATTATTCACCGGCTAACGCTACATAATGGGGAGAGTATATGCCATCCATTTATAACAGCCAAGATATTTTTCACAAGTCACCATTTGGTGCTGTGCAAACAGGACAAGAGGTCACATTCACTCTTCGCCTTCCTAAGAATCTCAACTGCAAAACACCTGTGCTTTTTTTAGAAGCAGATGGTCAGTTTGAGGCGCAACAATACCCCTTGTATGCCATCAAAAACACCACAGAAGACTCCACTGTGGAATTATTCAGTGTGAAATTATCTGTGGAGATAGCCGGACTATATTTTTACTGGTTTGATTTATGGTCAAATTATCAAAAACTTTTCAAAGACGTCGGTGGCGAGGCAATTTTGTCCACATCTGATGGGAAAAAGTTCCCTCTTACCGTTTATAATTCAAACTTTGAGACACCGCCGCATGCACTTGGTGGCGTGATGTATCACATCTTCCCCGATAGGTTTTTCGAGGGTAATCCCGACAAGCCATACGATTTTAGGGAGCGCATTTATCGCCAAGACAAGCAAAATCCTCCGTATTTTTGGGGCGAGACTAAAAGCTATGGCAGCCTAACTCTTGATTATTATGGTGGAGATTTAGCCGGCATCCAAAAACGTCTTCCCTTCCTTTACTCGCTGGGCGTCACGTGGATTTACCTAAACCCAATTTGTGAGTCTCACTCAAACCATCGCTATAACACAGCCGACTACTTGAAGGTAGACCCGTATCTTGGCACAAACGAAGATTTCACAGAGTTGTGTGCAAAAGCTTCTGTTTTAGGCATAAAAATTATTTTAGACGGTGTGTTCAGCCATGTTGGGTCCGATTCTATCTATTTCAACAAAGAAGGTCGCTACCCCGGCAATGGTGCGTTCCAGGGCTCAAAAAGCCCCTATAGAAGCTGGTTTCATTTCCATGCTGACGGCACTTATGACAGCTGGTGGGGTTTTGATACTTTGCCTGCTTGTGATAAACGCAACCCTGATTTTCGCAAGTTTATCGCCGGCGAAGGCGGTGTTATTGACCACTGGATAAACCTCGGTGCATCCGGATTCCGTCTTGATGTGGCCGACGAGCTGCCCGACGATTTTATTGCAGAAATTCGCACCGCTGTCAAACGCGGCGGTAAAGACAACTTGCTTATCGGCGAGGTGTGGGAAGACGCATCTTTGAAGGAAGCATATCATGTTCGGCGTCGTTATTTCTTAGGCGAAGAGCTTGATGGTGTTATGAACTATCCATTCCGCACGGCTATTTTAGAATATCTCAAAACCAAAGATGCTCAGCATTTTTCACGTCAAATCATGGAAATATGCGAAAACTATCCCGCACCTGCACTGCATGCTTGCACCACTCATTTATCCACCCATGACACAGAGCGTGCCATCACTGCCTTGGCTGGTGAGCCTGTTGTGGATCATGACCGAAACTGGCAAAGTGGTCGTCGTCTTTCGTTTGAGCAATTCCACGTTGGTATCCAGCGCCTAAAACTGGCCTTTGTGTTGCAGTTTACCCTTCCCGGTATTCCTTGTGTATACTACGGTGATGAAATCGCTATGCAAGGCTACGCCGACCCATTCAATCGTGGTTATTATGATTGGAACAGTAGCGAAACGCAGCTTATTTCCTTGATGATTCGCCTCTCCAAGCTACGCAAGCATTGTTCTGTTTTTAAATCAGGTTCCATTTCCTTCTCTTATGCAAAACAAGGGGTTTTAGTTTATCGCCGCACAGATGGCGATGAAATAGTTGAAATCGCTGTCAACGCCAGCGAAAAACCCGTTTTTGTTCAGCTTCTTGGCGCAGATGTGCCTGTTTCAGCCATGAACTATGCCATTCGCAGCAATGGATATGATTTTTATGCCGACAACCGCTTTTAATCTTAAACTTAAAAGCTCTTGCACTCGATGTTGTTTCATCGCCTGCAAGAGCTTTTTTATATGAAATTATATTATACTTCTGCCAGTTTCACATCTATACTCACTTTTTTATACGCGATTGCTTTAGCATAATTTTTCTTTATTTTATCACGTACTAAACGTCCGTCTTCTAAAGATGTCACGCTGATAAGCATTACATATTGATTATGCGAATACCTTGCAATAGCGTCTGTCTTACGTAAAGTATTCATGGCTACTATCTTAAATTCCGCCATTGCACGTACTAAATCATATCCTTCCATTTCTTCGGGTGATGGAATGGAAAGTGTGAACAACGCCAACATCAACACCTGATCGCTACGATCCACCGCACGTTTCAGCAAACCATAGATGCTTCGCAAATTAGGATAGCTGCAATAATAAGCCCCTCTTTGCGGTCTAGACGTTTGTTCGTCGTTTGTCAACTCTGATTTAATCAAAATTATGTCTTGCTCGACTTTATTGATTTTTTCAGAAGCATCATTATAAATTTTTTGTATTTTCTGTGGAAATCCACCATCAAAAATATTTTTATACTGCTGAGACATACGAGAATACGTGGTGACAATCACACGATACATCTTTAGTTCCCACATAGCTTTAAACAAATACACCGTGCTTATTTCATCCAGCAGCTCAAGCTCCACTGCCGTTGATACCACATCCAAAAGCTCTTTATATTTTTCTTCTTGCCACAACAAATCACACAGCCCATGCACACATTGGCTGTATTTTTGCTTATATTCAAGCGCCTTTGGCACCACCCATAAGTCCTGGTCTAGCTGTGGAAGAAAACTACCTGTATATGATTTTACTGCTTCTTGATACGAGCTCAATTTTTTTTCTTTGGGCAACACACTTATTTCGTCGCACAATTTCGAAAAAACATCCACGTCCAGTTCTAAATCCACAGCAGGATCAAATCGATATCCACCTGTGAAATAAATAATCGGGCTATCTGTCACACTTTCGCCACCACACAGCTCTTTTCGCAAACTGTATACCACATTTTTCAGCACGTTTGTCGATTCAGCCAACGTGCCATTCGGCCACAGCAACGTAATCAGCTGCTGTGTTGTGACAAATTTATCTCTGTGTAGTACCAAATAGCAAAACAGTTGCCACGGTTTTGTGAGTTTTTTTGCATTACTCACTATAGGCTGGTCATTTACCCACACAGAGAAACTGCCCAGCATTTTCACTTTCATGTTCATTATCTGCACCAGCAATCCTCCTTATTTGCAAATATAAAACACAGCACATGTTTCCATACACTTATTATATCTTATTCATTATTATGCAAATTTCACATAACTATATCGTTTCATATATATCATACCGTATTTCTAGCTATCTAGCAAATTAAATTGGTACATTTTTGTGTTTTTTGACTAAAAGTCGCATTTTACACCAAAATTAGATACAATACGCACAAAAAAAGACACATCCTTGATACTCAAATCCAAGAATATGTCTTCAAAATCGTCTTGCTATATCACATTTTCAGCAAATTGTTTTAACAATTCTGACTCGATTGCATCATCAGCCACCACTGCATACGCTATACCTTCACTTGTCCAGACCCCCGTTAGGAGCTTCTTTTCTGAAACACCGGTATATCCGCGAATGATACCATCTACTGTTTCGCTCACTGTGTATGAAATTTCATCACCATCCACAATACCGCTCAAATCCTTGCTGCCTTGTGCCATTCGTAACGATATTGTTCCATCATCATGAGTATAAATCAGCTCTACCCATTCATTGTTCACTATCTTACTGTTTTCCAAAGTGAACCCTTCGGGTAAATCATCCGATAAAATCACCTGCACACCTAAGGCATCCATTGCGTCTTTCGGATCGGAAAACACTTCTTCCGTCACTGCTTGCTCACTTTGTGGTTCTAATGCTGCTGCAGCAGCTACGGGGGCTGATTGACTACCAATACTTGCTGCATCGGTTGTCACCATCGGCCCTACTAGCACTGCCGCGGAAATTGCCACCAGGCCAAGAGTAACCATAGCAAATCCTATTTTTTTACTTCTTTTAGGCGATTTAGCACCAATATTTTCTATTTTTGCAGCATTATGGTTTTTGTCGTCTTTGTGGTTATTGTTCGTGTTTTTCACTTGAATCATAACTGTAGCGCTCTCTCCAAACTTAGCATGCATCTAACATTTTCTCAGATGAACTTTGCTTTTCTACTTGTAAAACTTTCTTCACAAGCTAGATCATTATACAAACAAAATGTGACAAATTTGTTAAGACGTACTTTTATCGTCATTTTTTGATGTATTTCATCTTATTTAGCTGTGGTGGAGGATTGCGATTCTTGCAACACTACACTGATAGTTTCCACGCGCCCTTCACGCTCTAGGATGACTTCAACTGTGTCTCCTACTTCTTTCCCGGAAATCAGCGTTGCAAGCTCAGACGAGCTGAGAACTTCATACCCATCCACACTAATAATGCGATCACCAAGTAGCATTCCGGCTTTTTCAGCCGCACTATTTGCATTGATTTCAATTATATAAACTCCTGCTTTTGAAACGCCCAGCTCAAAAGCATCAGCTTCGCTGGCAACAGTCACTGCCACAACGCCCATTGCCGGCCGGCCTTGCACATATCCACTTTCAAGCAACTGTTCGCTAACTTCTACGGCAGTATTCACAGGAATAGCAAAGCCTAAACCTTCACTGCGTTCGTCGTTACTTTTAGCATTCACAATACCAATCAGCTCGCCTTTGCTGTTAAACAAGCCACCGCCTGAGTTACCGGGACTTACGGCTGCACTCATTTGTATAAGGTCCATGCTATATCCCTCTACAGATACAGTGCGATCAATTGCTGAAATTATACCATCAGTCACTGTGCCACCAAGTGTTCCCATAGAGTTTCCTATGGCCACACATGTTTCACCTATCACCAATGCTTCAGAATCTCCAATCACAGCAGGCACCAGTCCATCAGCATCAATTTTTATAACACCAACATCAGTAAGAGGATCTCCACCCACTATTTCTGCTTCGTACTCACTGCCGTCTGATAAGGTCACTATTATTCTGTCGGTATCTTCTATAACATGATTGTTTGTGATAATGGTACCATCTTCACTTAAAATCACGCCACTACCGGCTCCCATCACTTTTTGATCGCTAAATCCAAACCCTTGTGAAGCCAGCGTTTCTGTTGTAATAGATACCACACTTTGTCCTGCGCTAGCTGCGACATCCGACAGTGAATATTCACCTTCATTAAGTGAAATATTGCTAGGTGATGTTTCGCCACTGTCCGCGGTCCTATATACCACCGTTTGATCATCACCATTTATATAGTCTGCTACCATTCCACCACTAAACCCGGCAATGGCACATGCTAACACTAACGCAACTGCTTTAACTGGACCTTTTCCGCTTTTCTTTGGCGGTTGTATTGGCGGCGGAGTGACATTGTTTTGTTGCCATCCATTATTTCGATACTCCCATGAGTATTGAGGAGCTGAGGTATTCTGCCACGACATATCATCTTTACGATATGCATAATTGCCTCCAGCATTTTGTTGTTCTTGATCTTTATTATATTGTGAATTCATATGTATTATCCTTTCCACTGTCTTAATAGTGTTTTTTGTTTTTTTTATTATATTATCACAATGTGAAAAAAATGCTGACCTCTCGTGAAAACCATGTGAAATGCTTTTTGTCACACTCGCTTTATCCATCTTGTATCCGCGATATTTGGTGTGTTATACTTTACTTTATCAAAAGACACTGCAGAAGGAGCCTGTCAATGAAGCAAACTATAAACTTGGGCCATCGCAATTATGACATAATAATAAAGTCTGGGGTCCTAAAAAAAATCAGTAGTTTAGCAGACTTATCAGGCAAGGTTGCCGTCATCACTGACGATGGCATCCCAAAACGCTATGTGAAAACCGTGATGAATCAATGCCAAAATCCATTCCTTATCACTATTCCTCAGGGCGAGCTTAGCAAAAACATCGATACATGGAAACATATAGTTTCGCTCCTGTTGCAAGAAGGTTTTTCATCAAAAGACACTATCATCGCCCTGGGCGGTGGCATGGTAGGCAATCTTGCCGGATTTGTCGCGTGCACTTATATGCACGGCGTATCTTTTATTCATATACCCACCACCACTTCACAAATCATTGGTGCCATCGGTGGTGAAATTTCTTTAAATTTAAACGGCACAAAAAATATACTGGGTATAATCCATCATCCCTCCATCGTTATCGCCGATCCTACTTTACTCAAAACTCTACCACCTCGTCATTACGCTAGCGGATTGGCTGAAGCATTAAAAATCGCGCTTTTGTTTGACGAAAATTTATTCTCTATACTCGAGCACGATGATATATCCGAAAATATCGAAAAAATATTATACCTTAGTATTTTACACAAAAAGCGCCTAATAGAGCAAGATGAATCGGACAAACATCAGCAAATGCTGTTACACTTCGGCCACCTTATAGGTAACGGAATAGAGTCCGCATCCGATTCACCAATCCTTTTACACGGCGAGTGCACCGCTTTAGGTATGCTACCTTTAATTGAAAGCAAAACTCTACTGCGCCGCACACGTGCCGTCATGAGACGCCTTGCGTTGCCTTTGAAATATGCTTGCGACGTAAAAGATGTTTGGCAATATATCTTACACGATAAAACAAAGGATGAGGACAGCTTTAACGTAGCACGTGTAAAAACATTGGCCCACGGCTACCTTGAAACTATCTCATCCCAAGAATTATGGTTTTTACTTTCCGGTGAAAATCCTTAAACTTACTTATTTTCTTCTTTAGCTGTATTTTCATATTTTTTCACGATTCAATGACTTATACTCTTACACCACACAGCTTTTATACTATCATATATCCTTTTTCAAATATGTGTCGTGTAAACAATTTTGTTTTATAAATAATTTTATAAAAAATTATTTATTTGTTGATAATTAGTTCATATTTATCAGATTTGTGTTTTCTAAGCAGCAAATGATTTAGTTAAAACGTATATTTATTCTTCACAAATAATTATTTTATTTATCAAAAACGACACTTTATTTTCAAGAATAAAAGAACTGCTAATTTCACTTGCATAATGACGCTATATCGGCTATACTGTTGTTAAACGAATGCACAATTCGTGTTTGTATTGATATATTTTAGGAGGTAACGTATAGTTATGACACGATCACAATTAATCGCAAAAGTTTCGCGGCAGACCGGATTACCCGCTGCTCAGGTAGAGACAGTTTTGACCACCATGGTAGATGATATCATTGAAAGCTTAAAAGCAGGTGAGAAAGTGACCATCGCAGGTTTTGGCCGCTTTGAAATGCGCGAGCGCAAAACTAAAGCCTACACAAACCCAAAAACTAAAGTTTCCAGCCAATTAGATCCCACACGTATTCCCGGATTTAAAGCAAGTGGCTTGATGAAACAAAAAATTTCCGGCAAATAAAAATAGCGGAACTCATTGAATTATACACCGGTGTTGCTCTCATTAGGAACACCGGTATTTTATTGTAATTCAAGCCCAAATCGCTTTTTTCCATATGTCTAAGCACTACCAATTCACCGTTAAAAAGGAGCTATTTATGAAACTAAATTATGCTCGCACACTTACAGTGGGCCTTGCCTTTTTTTCTATATGTAGTTTTTGGCAGCTATATGATCACGTGATTCCTTTAATGCTAAAGTTCACTTTTAATATTAGTGATACCATCGCTGGTGGCATTATGGCCGCTGATAATATATTAGCGCTATTCATGCTACCTTTATTCGGTTCTTTGTCCGATAAAACTCGTCTCAAATGGGGACGACGTATGCCGTATATTGTTTTTGGCAGTTTCGCCGCATGTGGCGCAATGATGCTTATACCTATTGCCAATCAATTAGCCAGTCTTCCTCTGTTTATAGCCGGCCTTGGCCTAACTTTGTTTTTCATGGCTACATACAGAAGCCCTGCTGTTGCGCTGATGCCTGATGTAACTATCAAGCCCTTGCGCAGTAAGGGAAACGCCATAATAAATTTAATGGGTGCTCTTGGTGGACTGATAATCCTTCTTTTAACACCTGTGTTACTACCTTCCAGTCCTGTAGAAAACGATGGCGGAATTATAAATTATCAGCCGAATTATCTTCCTTTGTTCTTGCTTTGCATGGCTATCATGGCTGTTTCTATCTTAGTAATGCTTTTGCGAGTAAACGAGCCTTCTCTAGTAAAGAAAATGGAAGAAGAATCTCGTGCACTGGGGCTTAATTCAAATAACGAAGAAACAGCCGAAGATGCAAATAAAAATATAGTTTTATCCGCTAAACGTAAGCGTTCCATGTTGTTTTTACTTGCTAGTGTAGCCTTATGGTTTATGGGATATAACGCTATCACAACATCTTTTAGTAAATATTGTGCCGTTCAGTTTGGTCTTGACGCCGGTACATCGGCTATGGTACTTGTTATCGCCCAAGCCGCTGCCATACTCAGTTATTGGCCTGTCGGAATAATCGCCACACGAATAGGCCGCAAGAAAGTCATCTTAGGCGGAATCTTGCTTTTGGGAGCTTCTTTTGCTATAGGTAGCACATTCCATTCATTTACTCCGGTAATTTATCCTATTTTCATCACTGCAGGCGTAGCCTGGGCAGCTATCAATGTAAACAGCTATCCAATGGTTGTTGAAATGGCACGCGATGCCGATATTGGCCGTTTTACCGGCTTTTATTACACCGCGTCTATGTCTGCTCAAACTATAACACCGATTTTATCCGGCGCTTCACTTGAATACATAGGATATAGCTCTTTATTCCCGTATGGTGCATTATTCGTTTTTGCCAGTTTCATCACCATGTTGTTTGTAAAACACGGCGACGCAAAGCCAATACCCCCAAAAAGTACACTAGAGCTTTATGACAGTGAATAACACATTTTAAGCTACTCTTTCTTATTATATAATCTATAACTACAAAAAACTGCATGAGCATTTTGCTCATGCAGTTTTTTTATGCTATTTGTGAAGGGTTACTCACATGTGTACTAACCACACGTAAACTCGGTGCACTTATGCGTTCATTTCTGCTATACGCCCTACGCTTAGAAGGCTTACGAACAGACACTTTAAAGAAATGATATGCCAATATAGCGAACAACAGCAAAGATGAAACGGCTCCCCATACAGAAGCACTGCCTTGCAACAAGGAATCCATTGATAATGCCGCGCCCAAAATCATACCTAATGTTATTATTTTCATCAAAAATGCGTTCATGTTCATGTCCTCCGTGTATAATTGTTAAATACAATTTTTAGTTGTTAAACACATCATACAACAATGTTTAGTTGTTGTCAATACAAAAAACAATAATTTTTTGTATTTAACTTTACAAATACAAATATTAATTGTATACTATACTTACAATAACTTTATATTAATGACATCGCAGTTTATGCTGGAGGAAAAATATGCTAGCACAAATGTTAAAACAATTACGTAAGCAACATAAAATGACCCAAAGCGACCTTGCTGCACATATGGGCATAACACAGCAGGCCGTGGGGCGCTGGGAAACAGGTGCGTCTTCGCCGGATCCCAATACCCTTTTACGTATTTCAGCTTTATTTGATGTCAGTGTGGACTCGCTGCTTGGCCAGCAGGAGTCTTCCGATTTACCTTCTTATCATTCCCCGTCCAAAGAGACTTTGGTTCCTGTTTTAGGTACAGTTAGGGCAGGATATGGCGCTTTGGCCTTTGAAGAAGACTGCGGTAGCGAGCCTGCAGGCGTTCGTGATCCTGAAAATTACTTTTACTTAGTTGTAAAGGGCGACTCTATGGAGCCACGTATTCAAGATGGTGATTTGGCTTTAGTACGCAAACAACCCACCCTTGATGATGGCGATTTGGGCGTTGTTATTTACGGCGAAGGCGAGGGCACTCTTAAGCGTTTCAGGCGTCGTGGTAGCGCTGTTTTATTGCAACCTTTCAACCCCTCATACGACACCGTCATTTTATCCGGTGAAGATTTAGATCATTTGTATATTGCCGGAAAAGTGGTAGAAACCAAGGCGCAATGGTAAAATTTTAGATTAGATTTTTTAATATTATATAATTGTAGCTGGACATTTTTTGTCTTCGGCCTGTTTAGTTTTTGCTTTTCGCCTCTTTTATTTGAAGCTTAGGAGACATCACATGGACCTATTTAAGAAACTCACTATTTTGGCAGACAGTGCAAAATATGATGCTGCATGCACATCTTCCGGAGCTGATAGAAGTGGTGGAAACGGCCTTGGTAGCGCTATGCCCGCTGGGTGTTGCCACAGTTTTTCCGCCGATGGACGTTGTATATCCTTGCTTAAAGTTCTCATGAGCAACGAGTGCATTTACGATTGCAAGTACTGTGTCAACAGGCGTAGTAACGATGTTATTCGCACATCATTCACCCCTGAAGAGCTGGCGGAGCTCACTATACAGTTTTATCGACGGAATTATATTGAAGGTCTTTTTCTTTCCAGCGGTGTTCTTAAAAATCCCGACTACACCATGGAAAAAATGATTAATACTTTGCATCTTATTCGCCACAAGCATAATTTTTGGGGTTATATACACGCCAAAACCATTCCAGGTGCTTCTTCTGAGCTGGTGTGGCAGCTTGGGCTTTTGGCCGATCGCCTTTCGGTAAATATAGAGCTTCCCAGTGAAAAAAGTTTAAATCAATTGGCACCGGCTAAAACGAAAAAAAATATTTTAGCACCTATGCGAATGATCGCTGACACACGTGTGCAAAACACGAAAGATCTGACTGTATATAAGAATGCACCATCATTCGCCACTGCAGGACAAGCCACACAAATGATTGTGGGCGCCACAAACGAAACTGATTATCAAATTTTAAGGCTAGCTGAAGGTCTTTATGATAAATACAGTCTAAAACGCGTCTTTTACTCTGCTTACATACCAGTGATTGAAGACACTTTACTGCCCACCATCGACACAAAACCACCCTTACTGCGTGAGCATCGAATATACCAAGCCGATTTTTTAATGCGTCAGTACAACTTTTGTGCCGAAGAAATCTTGAATGAAGATACGCCGAATTTTAACCCATATATGGATCCAAAATGCAACTGGGCCATACATAATATGCATTTATTTCCCGTTGATGTAAACACAGCCGAACGTGACATGTTGCTTCGTGTTCCCGGTATCGGACCTACCAGTGTTAGGCGCATTATGGTTGCTCGTCGCCAAGGTAAGTTGGACATGTTGCAACTCAAAAAAATCGGTGTGGTGCTTAAACGTGCACAATATTTCATCACCACCCGTGATAATCCCACCGGCCTTCATGTCAGCCGAGAAGGCACTGTGCGTGCACTCATTGACCCCGGTATATTTCATCATGGCGTAGAGCAACTAAGCATGTTTTCTCCACCTTCAAATATAGCTGCACTGCCACAACACAACGAGGTAAAAAGCATAGCTGAGGCTGCTGAATCTGCGGTTCTGCGCTTAGCTGAAGCCATGTGATATAATCACACATTCCAACATAAAGGAGATTTGCTTTATGCCTTGTGAAACAGACATCCTAATGCCTTGTGGCAAAAGGCACTACTGCAAAAAAACAAATTGTCGCCACGCTAACTTGTGCAAAAAATTACGCGATGGCGTTTATTATCAAAAAAGTGTACATAATGATATATCGCTTTCTACTACCGCAAATAAAAAAAAGCCACTTGCTACACCGTCAGATGTTGTTTACATTTACGACGGTAGCTTGGCTGGTTTTTATTCTTGCGTATATGAAAGCGTGTACACACATGAGATACCTATGCACATTTGGTCAGAGTCGGAAATGCAACCAAGTCTTTTCTCTACAAAGCAAATAGTTACCGATACAGAAAAATCACATAAAGTAGAGCTGTCTCTTTCAAAAAAAATTTCTCCGCGAGCGCAAGAGCTCATTGAAACAACCTTTCTGAGTTGCTTGCAAGAAAAAGAATTAGCTATGTTACGTTTTTTATTGCTCGGATACCAAATCGGTGCTCCTGTGTGTTATTTGTTTGGGCATAATGATGTTCAGCCCATATTATCTGCTGTTAAGCATTTGCACGGTGAGGCGCATTTGCTAAAAGGTTTTGCCAGATTTTCCGACTATGGCGGTGTTTTAGCTGCTACAATCACACCAAAAAACTTTGTTCTTCCCTTTTTACAGCACCATTTCACAGCACGATACAGCGACGAAAAATTCCTGATTTACGATAAAACTCACAAAGCTGCTCTTATATATGAAAACAGGCATGCACGTATAATTCCTCTTGAAGATATCACTTTTCCTCAGGTAAGTGATGCAGAAAACACTTACAGAAAGTTGTGGAAACAGTTTTACGATACCATTGCCATTAAAGCTCGTGAGAATCCACGTTGCAGGATGAGCATGATGCCCAAGCGATATTGGGAAAACATGCTGGAGGTCAGCGACTTATTAACTTGATTTTAATTCTTTGTTTATTATCTTATCACAAAGAAAAAAGCAAGCTTTTGTTTATCGGATGCACTTACAAAACACACCTTCAACAAAGCTTGCCTATACACCAGCACATATATTACCCATACTTTTTTTCGTAAATTCTCACCGATACTTTCTGCGATATTAATATTAAAATGGGTGAAAGTACAATTCCGGCTAATATACTTAGCCATATTATGTTTCCATTTATCAAGCTTATATCCATGCTCCCATCAAATACAATATTCGGTATCAAGCCTACCAACACGGACATTCCGGCCATTACGACAAATAAATATATTCTTGCTTTTTCACTGCCAAATTTTATAATAAACGGTATATAAATTGCTAGTACAAGTACAGATGCGCAAAAAGCCGCCCCAACCGGCAATAGCTTTATTGCCAAGTCCACTTCTACACCACCCAGTACAACTTGTAATAATGCCGAAATTCCATTCACCACTATAACTGAAACTACAGCCAGCATATACTTACTTTGTACAATTTCTTTACTTGAAATCGGTAGCATAATACAAAAGTCGTCCCATTTTGCACGTTCATCATAGGCAAAAGCTGAAATCGGAATCATAATGCTAAGCGCCATGATAATCACAGTGCTCATGTTTCGGCTGAAAATCATAAAGATTAGTATTAAAATCAAAAATGCTTTCATTTGCCTTACAATCATGATGAAATCCTTAAACAATAAACCTTTCACTATTATGCCTCCTCCTTTGACAAAAATATAATTATGTCTTCAAGTGTAATATATTCCTTTTGAAAAATGTCCGGCACTTTTGCTTTGATTGCCAATACATCCCAGCCATATGCCGTCTTTCTTTTACGTACTATCGCTTCTTCTGCCAGTACGTCTATGTCTTTATCAGCAAGTTTCAGCATGGTATATTTTTCCATTAGCACGTCTTTTTCTTCGCACAAAACCATCTTTCCTTGATGTAAAAATGCAATGTAATCACATATTTTTTCAAGATCGCTTACAATATGCGAAGATAACAGTACCGAATTATTTTCATCGCGAGTAAATTCGCTAAGCACATCTAACAGCTCGTTTCTCACCATAGGATCAAGACCGCTTGTAGCCTCATCCAAAACTAAAAGCTTTGCTTTATGAGACAGCGCCACTGCAATAGCAAGTTTCATTTTCATTCCACGTGACAGCGTTTTAAATGCCTTTTTTGATGGAACATTCATCTTTTTTAAGTATGCATAAAACACATCTTTATCCCAGTTTGTATATATTTTACCCATCACTTTTTCTATATCATGCGCAGATAATAGTTCCGGAAATCCACTTTCATCCATCACCACCCCGATATCCTGCTTTATATTCACAAAACCGGGCTCAGTGTTTTCTTCGCCCATCACATTTATTATTCCATCGTCGGCCTTGATGGCGTTCATTATCAGCTTTATGGCCGTGCTTTTTCCTGCGCCGTTCTCCCCCACCAAGCCCATAATATATCCTTTAGGTAGCTGAAAACTGATGTTATCAAGATGAAATCCCGGATATTTTTTACTGACATTTTTTATTTCTATGGCGTTCATCACTTTTCTTCCTCTCTTTTCTGCAAGGCAAACATTTCAAATAATTCTTCATCAGACATTTCACATATCGCTGATAAATCATAAATTTTCTGCATTAGCCCTTCTATTTCTTTGAGGTAGCCTTCTTTTATCAGTTCCGTATTTTTCTTTGCTACATACGATCCTTTCCCTGGCACAGAATAAATATACCCATCTCGTTCCAGTTCTTCATATGCACGCTTTGTGGTAATTACACTTATTTTCAGATCCTTGGCCAAGTTGCGAATAGAGGGTAGCAAATCCTCTTCTTGCAAGCTTCCCATAATAATACTGTTTTTCAGCTGATCGTAAATTTGCTCATAAATTGGCTGGTTATTCGCATTTGATATAATTATATTCATTGCATCACTTCCTATATAGTGTGTATATACTATATATACACTATGCACATATCATTTGTCAAGCCATTTAAGTATTTTCAGCACAAAAAAGCATCCCTGCCGATTATAGGCGGGGATGTTTTAAAAGTAACTATATTATTTATAGGTTGCGTGCATTTATTTCTTCCACTGTTGCGGTGATGAAATCTTCTACCGGTTTCACGCCGCCTGCACCTTCTTTGCGAGCACGAACTGCCACAGTGCCTGCTTCCATCTCTTTGTCACCCATGACAAGCATGTACGGTATGCGTTTCAGCTGGCCTTCACGGATTTTATAGTTCATTTTTTCGTTGCGATAGTCGCCTTCTACGCGGATACCTTTTTCTTCCAGCTGTGCTTGGACTTTACGCGCATAGTCGTGGTGTGCCTCGCTGATGGGCACCAAAAGCACCTGCACCGGTGCCAGCCATGTTGGGAACGCTCCGGCAAAATGCTCAATCAAAATTCCGATAAAGCGTTCAATTGATCCCAAAACTGTGCGGTGAATCATCACGGGACGATGGCGCTCGCCATCTTCACCAACATACTCAAGATCGAACCTTTCCGGCATTTGGAAGTCCAGCTGAATTGTAGCGCACTGCCATGTACGACCGATGGCATCATGCAAATGAAAGTCCAGCTTCGGGCCATAAAATGCACCGTCGCCTTCATTCAGTGTATATGTACGTCCGGACTCTTCAATAGACTCGCGCAAAGCATCTGTGGCAAATTCCCACACACTTTCGTCGCCCATATGATCTTCCGGCATGGTGGATAGCTCGATATGATACGAGAAACCAAACTTCGAATACACTTCGTCGACTAAATCCATGACACCTTTTACTTCGTCTTTTATTTGATCTTTAGTCATAAAAATATGTGCATCATCTTGGGTGAAGGCACGCACACGCATCAGTCCATGTAAAGCACCGGACATCTCATGGCGATGCACAAGGCCCAGCTCAGCCATGCGAATAGGCAATTCTCTGTATGAATGTAGGCTGTTTTTGTACACCAGCATACCGCCGGGACAGTTCATAGGTTTCACTGCAAACGGTGTCTCGTCTATTTCAGTGGTATACATATTATCTTTATAGTGGTCCCAGTGTCCACTGCGCAGCCACAAGTTTTGGTTCAAAATAACCGGGGTGGATATTTCAGTATATCCTGCGTTTTTATGTGCTTCGTCCCAATAGCGCATCAGTTCCTTGCGCACAATCATTCCATTTGGCAAAAAGAATGGAAAGCCCGGTCCTTCTTCCATCATTGCAAATAAACCCAGCTCTTTACCCAGGCGGCGATGGTCACGTTTTTTAGCTTCTTCCAGCATAACTAAATATGCATCCAGCTCGGCTTGTTTCGGATAAGCTGTGCCGTATACGCGTGATAACATGGCAAGTTTCGCATCACCATGCCAATATGCACCGGTAGCACTGGTCAGTTTAATCGCTTTTAGCTGAGATGTATTCATCATATGTGGTCCTGCACATAAATCCACAAACTCACCTTGGCTATATAGACTTATCTGCTGGCCGGCATCCGCATGTTTTTGCATAAGCTCCAGCTTATATGGCTGGTCCTTGAATATTTCTCTTGCCTCGTCTGGAGATACTTCTTTGCGCTCAATCGCCAAGGCTTCTTTTACAATTTTTTTCATCTCGGCTTCAATTTTTTCAAGGTCTTCGGTGGTGATGGCCGGCTGAATATCAAAGTCGTAGTAAAATCCATTGTCAATGGCAGGGCCGATAGCAAACTTTGCACCGGGGTATAGTCTCAACACTGCTTGTGCCAACACATGGCTTGCAGAGTGCCAAAAAGCATGTTTTCCGTCAGCGTCATCAAATGTGCAGATTTCCAGCGTGCAATCCGCGTTTATTTCTGCTCGCAAATCACATATCTCACCATCAATTCTTCCCGAACATGCAGCTTTAGCCAGTTTTTGGCCTAAAGTACGTG
>CAYIZZ010000019.1:0-25856 GCA_964367945.1 uncultured Oscillospiraceae bacterium
CAACCCTGTCGCTAAAAGTACCCATGAAAAATGTAGCCAGCGTTGCGGTTATGGCACTTGCTGCCACCATGGCGCTGATGATGCTCGGGTCCGGCGAAATATTATCGTTGACAAATGTGTTAAACCACGTGTTTTCTACCGCCCATGCTATTTGCCCCGAAAAAGCAAGCAACGCCATTGCCACCCAGTTACTTTTACCTATTTTTGTTTTATTAGTCATTTAAATAATTCCTTTAACCAATTTATATACACCTGTTTATATTAGCTCGTGGCTAATATAAATGTGCCATTTGCCCGGTTGCCACATAGTGGCGAGGGCAAGGCATTTAAATAAAGTTATAAATAATCTTAGATTATTTATATTATAACTGAATCTAAAATTTTTGCAATAAATACTGCATATAATCGTTATATTGCACCGTCTATCATAGTGCGTATCAGCTTTAAATTGTTTTTATTTTAGTAAAAAACTCGTCATTCACAAACGTAGTGAATGACGAGTTTTGATGTTTAAATATAAACTAAAAACCAAATTATGAGCGCTTATCTGAAAGGCCGATTACCTCATAAGTTTTCTCGTCTACCTTTACACCGTAGTCTGATAAAGCTTGCTCGACAGTAATATATTCGTTTTTAACATCCATTGCAACTTTCTCGGGATCACGTTTTAGCGGGTCTCCATAACCACCACCTGTTGCGGTAACCATACGAATAACGCAATCTTTATCGCAGATTCTACGCGCCGAAACGTTGGTCGGTGGGTTAACTGTTCCATCCGGGTCAATGAATTGGAAGTAGTTATTAGAACCCTCTTTTCCGCCCGACATGCCCCACACAGGGATTTTATGCCGTCCGAATGCGCCTGTAAATGTTTGATTATCGTTCATTGAACGATAAGAACGCACACAGCCGCTACCGCCTCTAAACTCACCTGCGCCTTTTCCGTCGGTGTTTAGGCTATACTCATCTATTCTGATTCCATAGCGGCTTTCTGCAAGCTCTACCGGCACATTAAATGTTTCGCCATCGGCAAGACAAAATTGGCCAACAGTGCCGTCGCGACCCACGCTTGCCCCCCAGCCGCCAACCGTCGGCTCAATAATCAGATATTCTTTACCGGTATCTTGGTGTACACCAGCCATTAAAACAGTGCACACAGATAGTAGATGGCCTGCACCGAGATATTCCGGGAATACCGGTGCAACAGCTTTCCACACCAGCTCTGCTGAATATAAAAGACTTTCATAATAGCAAGATGTTGGTGCAGGACGATGTGCATGGAATACACTGCCCTCGTTACAAATTATTTTCAGTGGCTTAAATATACCATCATTAACAGCAACCCTTGGGTTGACAATAGACATGAATATTGCCTTTACACCTGCATATGCAGCCGTGCCACCTGCGTTGATTGCACCAAGAACCTGATCTGAACTTCCTGTAAAGTCTGCTATAAATTCATCATCGGTAATAGTTACTTTCACCTGCACACGAACTTGGTTGCCATGTCCGTCATCGTCGATGAATTCTTCCATTTCCCAGCTGCCTTTGGGCATTTCTTTAAGGCGGTTTCTTGCCACTGCCTCGCCTTGTTCTATCAGCCTTGACATTGAACTTTTAACAGTTTCTACGCCATATTTGTCGCAAAGCTCGTTAAGACGTTTATAGCCTGTTCTAAGCGATGCAATTTGTCCCCACATGTCACCTTCGGCAATTTGAGGATAACGCACATTAGACTGCATCATTTCCCAAACTTGTGGCACAAGCTCGCCTTTATCTACGATTTTAACGCCTGAAAAACAAAGGCCTTCCTGATAAACATTTGTAGCATCTGTTGTGAAAGATCCGGGAGCCATACCGCCTACATCTGTCCAGTGTGCTTTATTTCCGGCAAATCCTATAAGTTCATCTTTATAAAATATCGGCATGCACATTCCAACGTCCGAAATATGTGTGCCTCCACCAAGGTATGGATCGTTGATGATAAAAACATCACCGGGATTAAGGTTTTCTTCCCCAACTTTTTCTTTAACGGCGGTGATCATAGGCGAAATCATGCCTATAAATCCTGTAACACCGTTACCTTGTGTAAGCAAGTTTCCATCTTTATCCGCTATGCCACTTGCATAATCCAGTGTTTCATAAATAATTGGGCTCATTGAAGTTTGTGCAAAAGCATAAAATATTTCATTACCTATTGCAAGCATTGAATCTTTAACTATATCTAAGGTAACAGAATCGATTTTATTTTTACTCATTTTTATACCTCCGTTTCTACTATCAAGTTGCCGTATTTGTCAACATGTACAGTTTGGCCGGGGCAAACTACTGTGCAAGCCGTTGGTTCTTCAATAACTGTCGGCCCGTTTATAGCATCACCATATCCCAGTTTTGTTCTATCATATATTGCGCTGTTCACCCAGCCATCACCTGTGTAATAAACATCTCGGTTTTCAACATATGCACGAGAAATATCTCCATCAAGTTTTGATATTTCAGGCAGTGACGGCTTTTCAAGCAAACCATATGCAACAAGATGGAAATTAACTATCTCAATTGGAGTATTGGGAAGTTTGAAAGTATAGAAATGTTCATGCACCGAATGGAACTTTTCACTGATTTCGTCCTTGTTTTCCTCTGTCCATGGAAACGCCGGAGACTTTACTTGTACTGTATGCTCTTGTCCGAGATATCTCATATCCGCAATAAAGTCATAAGCGATGTTTTCCGATGAAACATCTTGCTCTGCAAATTTCACTTGTGCTTGCTTTACAAGCTCGTTCCATATCTCGTTAAGCTCGCTTACGTCTGTGGTATTAAATGATGTTATTTTTGTTTGAATGAAATCATTTCTAATATCCGCCATAAGCATGCCCCATGCAGAAAAAACTGATGCGGCCACAGGGATAATCACACGTTTAATGTTCAGCTCTTTAGCAAGGGTCGGCCCATGCATTGGACCTCCGCCACCAAAAGCTACCATCGAGAAATCCCGTGGGTCATAGCCACGTCTAACAGATATTAGTTTCAGCGCATTATTCATATTTGAATCGGCGATTCTAATAATATTCGTTGCAGCATCTTTAGCGTCAACCGACAGAGGCTTACCTATAGTATCTATAAGTGCTGTATTAATTGCCTCTACATCTACATCGCCATCAAAATACTTTGCCGAAAGTCTGCCTGCAATTAGGTTAGCGTCTGTTGTTGTAGGCGCAGTTCCTCCTTTGCCATAAGCCACAGGACCGGGCAAAGCACCTGCACTTTTTGGACCAACACGAAGTGAGCCTGTTTCATCAATCCATGCAATAGAGCCACCACCATTGCCAATTTCAACAATATCAACAACGGGTGTCATTATGGGATATCCGGGGTTTGCGTCGTCTTTTTCTATGTAATACGATGTGGTAACTTTTGTTTCACCTTTATCTATCAAAGAGCATTTTGCGGTGGTTCCGCCTACATCGAATGCAATAATATTCTCTTCACCTATGCATTTTCCTAGAATACTTGCACCCAGCACTCCTGCAACAGGGCCTGACTCCACAATATTAATAGGCGTTTCTTTTGCTTGACTGAAAGTAGTTGTGCCGCCGTTCGATTGCATTATATATCTATTATCACAAATTTCTGCCTTATCCAGTTTTGCTTTAAGCTCATTGATATAATTTGACGCAATGGGCATTACATAAGCATTTAAAACAGCTGTTGAGGTTCTTTCATACTCACGCCATTCTTTCGTTATATTAACTGACGGTGAAATAATAATTTCAGGCCACAGCTCTTTTATATATTCAACCGTTTCAAGCTCGTGCTTATCGTTTGCATAAGCGTTAATATAGCAAACAGCTATCGCTTGCACACCCTCATTTTTCAGATATTCAACTTCACGTTTTATATCCTCGCGGCAAAGCTCGGTTATAATCTTACCGTCATAGCTGACACGCTCTGTTATTTCGCGTCTTAGATACCTTGGTATAAAAGGCACAGGTTTTTCAAAAACAATATTGAATAAGTCAGGGCGATTGCCACGTGCAATTTCTAAAACATCTCTAAAGCCTTTTGTTGTGATAAGTGCTGTTTTTGCACCTTTTTTCTCAGTAAGTGCATTGATTATGGTAGTTGTCCCATGGAAAAACACCTCGATGCTTTGTGATGATATTCCACTTTTTTCAAGCACATCCATAACACCTTTTTCAAAGTTTGGTGGAGTAGTGTGTGCTTTTTCTAAGCAAATTTTACCATCCTTATCTATTGCAACAAGGTCTGTAAAAGTGCCGCCAATATCAGTTGCTACTTTCATGTTTTATTCCCCTTCTTTTGCTTATTAAAGTCCCTCTGTAAATTGATCCGGTGCAATTTTAGCCTTTGCTTTCATACCGAAATAATAAATTACTGCTGCTAGTGCAAGTGATTGTATCGGTGGAATACCTATCGGGAAAACATATGTTGTTATGTAACCAAAAATCGCTCCTAAAACAAGTGCGATGGTTGCCACATAGTTCCAGCCAATCCTGTTTTTCCAAGTGCCTTTTCTCATGAAAAAGTCTACAAATATAACCGCGGCAATTCCCGGATATAGTAGCGAGGAAAGGGTTAGTAGATCCATGAAATAATTAAGTATACCCGCAAGCGCAAGCGCAATTGAAATCACTGTGCCCACACAAGTTATAACAATTCTTCCTTTATTGCTGTCAATATTTAAAATATTGGCAAAAGAAAGACCCATAGTGTAATTGTTTACAAGCTGGCTTGTCCATGAAGCAAGCCAAAGAACTATAAAGCCCCATACGGGAAAGCCAAGATTTTGCATCACAGCAACAATATCGGCAGTTCCGTTACCGGCAGCCATAACACCACCAACAATGCACAGCGGTACACCAACACCGATAATGCCTAGCGGAATTAAAATATTATCTTTCCAACGTGGTTTTGCATAGCGAGTATAGTCTGCAGCTATTACAAACTGAGAAACATTAAGTCCTAGCAAAGTAGTAATTCCTGCAAAAAATGTTAAATCACCACTGCCCTCATAGCTGACAATAGCGTCCCAACCAACATTACTAAAAGCAAGATAAATTCCAAAAATACATAGAATTAAACCACATGGAACAGCAAGATAATCTGTCCATTTCATTGAAGTAAAACCTGAAATTGATGGTAGCGCAAATAGTATACCAACAATTGTAGTTACAACCGCCCAAGAGAAAATATCAGTTGTATAGTCAATACCCAAAATAACGCACAATGCATTACCTGTAACTGCGGTTTGAATTGCCCACCAACCCATACTTACAACGCCTATTACAATAGCAATGATAAACTTCGCTTGCTTATCACCAAAGCCTTGCCGCGCAATAACAGAAGATGAAAGACCGGTTTTTGCACCGATGTATCCGCAAACTGCATTACCACCCCAAGTAAATACAAGAAATGTCACAAGTACAACCGGTATCATCCCCATAAGCCCAAATGCGCCTATTAAAGATGCACCAATCATCAAAACAGGCACACAAAACTCAAGCCCACCAAAAATAACCGCCGGTGTAATCCAATTTTGCCTGTTTTCAAGAGGAACCGGCGATAAAGCCACATCCTCAAATTTTGCCTTGCCTTCGGATTTTGAATCATTCATACATTTTCTCCCCCTTGTCAATACAATATACTTGTCTTGACCATATTTTATTACTACCCTTTTTTATCCCATTTCTCAGGTATTTCAATTGGCTTTTTTGTTATGGGTGCAGGATAGTTTTTACCATGATATTCTATTGTCACTTTTTCAATTGTAATATCTTCTTTTGGTGTATTTATTTCAACGCCGGGAAGCGAGGCTATCTTCACAGGATATGTTTCAACTTTTTCATATTCTTTTAAAAGCTGACTGCCTTCGATAATACGACCCAGCACCGGGAAGCGCCCTACAAGTTCGTCACATTCTCTAAGAGGGAAAAACACTTCACCACCTGCTATTTCGTTATCACCATAGCCGCCCATGCACATCATCCCATGATTTATCATCATGTTGTTTTGCAATTTCGCCTCATTATCGATAAAATATTTCGCTTCTTCTCGCCCAAAGGCTGTATAACTAAAGTCAATCCAACATCCTGGAACAATACGCTCTATTGCAAACCCGTTATACACACCAAGCTCGGCAAGATATATGAAACTGTTAACTGTGTTGGGTGCAAGCTCTGGCAACAGCTCAACTTTTATTATATTGTTATTCTGCATATAAAATGTTGCAACAGGATTCATACACTACTCCTTAAAAAATTTTATCAATATCCACCATAACTTAAATATTTTATCACATTTTGAATATTTTATCAATGTTTTTTGTATATAATAGTCAAAATATTCAATTTCATGTATAAAACATACGCTACTTAAAATTATTTAAAATTGTCTGCTTCAAAATAAAAAAGCACCGAACTAAGTCCTGTGCTGATTGCTGATATTGTATAAAATAAATCACTTTATATAGCTTAACTGCAAACCAAAACAGGTACTCACAATATGAGCACCTGTTTTTATAGTGGTTTGAGTAACCATTTTCATTCTTGCTTTATCAGCCTCTAATTTCTTAATATACTGACTCAATGCTGGCTGCGAAACAAATAACTCTTCTGCGGCTATAGAAAAAATTTTTAATTGCGCGAGCTTTTCCACATAAGTAACAGCCTTTAAATTCATTATTACCCCCCTCTGAGAAACAATCAAATTTTATAACTATAACAAAAACTTATAGATACCCCATAAAATTCGTTTTGTAAACCTATTTTAATATGTTAAAATGAATTTATTCAGACAAGAGATATGATTTTTTATCTATTACAGACCATAATGTCATAGATTCTCATAAACTAGGTGAAGGCATTGACATATGTATGATTCCTGGTTGGGAACGCGATATTATGCATCGATCTGACAACAGTAAAAATATACATTTGGTAGGATTGTGTAACTGCAATGCAGATGACCAACCCACAGTAATCGGTTCACCTTGTGATTATCATCCCATTTCAAATCTTATGCTGCTTGAGCAAATGCATGCACTGAATCAGTTTGTAGTTCTTGCTCACCCTGTTTGGAGCAGACTAGAACCCTCAGAGATTTTAGAATTGGATGGCATTGATGCTATAGAAGTATTCAATACAGGTTCTGAGTGCCTTTGCCACTGTGGACATTCCGAAGTATATTGGGATCTGATGTCACGTAATAATCTTCGTGTGTGGGGCATTGCACGTGATGATACACATCAAAAATCCGCAAGAGATGATAGGTTCGGTGTTTGGGTTATGGTGAATGCTTCCCAAAAGTGTGAAAAAGATATTATGGGAAATCTGCACATTGGAAATTACTATTCTACACAAGGACCGCTCATTTATGATTGGGGTATTGATGGGCAAACGATTTATTTGAGATGTAGCCCTGTAAAAGAAATTTTTGTGATTACCTACCCTCCAAGAGGATGTGTCATTGATTTAGATGACGGCAAAGACGGCTACATTGAATATCAGCTAAAAATCGGTGAAACGTACATTCGCATTGAAGTCCGTGACCAACATGGCAAGACAGCTTGGACCAATCCTCATTTTTTTGATTGAGGAGTAACCAAGTCAATGTAGTACATATGAAAAGCCGTCTATAAGAGCCGAAATGATTTATACACTAATAATACTTTTAATTAAGTTCAGAATTTAAGGTTCATAACTTACTATGTTTTGGCCATGAAAACTTTTCGTCACATTGTAACTACTTTGAGTTTGCAACAAAATCACAGTATAACAATGAATGAAAAGTTTTCAAATTTCAATCAACTTTTCACTACATACAAAATAATTAAGAGGGGGCTTGTTGTGGGAATTTTTAGAGCTAAAAAGGTTATGGAATTGGTGGAACAACATTTTGACAAGGTACAGGATGCTGTCAATCAATTTGATATTTTTCTCAGGGAATACTTAACAAATGGTGACACAGAAAAAGCAAGGGAATTATGCGCACAAATAAACAACAATGAACATCAGGCCGATGTTTTACGACGTGCTATAGTGACCGAGTTTGCAAGCGGCAGTATGCTATCTCAAACCCGCCGAGAGATTTTAAGTGTGGTTGAAATGATCGATAAAATTGCTAATAGGTGCCAAGACATCAGCAGAGAGATACTTTTAGAAAAGCCTCGATTCATCAAAAAAAGTCGCGATGATCTTACAACTATAATGCAAATCACCTGCGATCAAGTGAGTGTTCTTTCAGAGGCAGTAACCATTCTGTTTGATGATTACAGTAAACTTTCAGGAGAAAACAGCTTACTAGAATCAATCAACACATATGAACATGAAGTAGATAAAATCGAGATAGAGCTTGTCGAGCGGTTGTTTTCGCGTGATATTGAATTGGCTGAAAAAGTACAACTGCGTACTTTTGTACAACGCATCTCGGGAATTTCTGATCTTATTGAGAATATATCAGATGAAATTCAAATAATGGTGGTATTTCGTCAGGTATAATGTGTATTTATTAAAAATAACCACATACAAAACACATGCAGTGAAAAATCAAAAGTGAATAAAACCGTCCTTACAGAACTATACTAGTTTTTTACTTTTTATTATTTCTTCACTTTTCACTGCAAGTGAGTTTTGTGTTTGCCTAATTTAAAATACAAAGGAGATATATTATCACAAGAGATCACTTTATATAGGAAATGGAGTGCAGGCAATGCTTAATATATTATCTGTTTTATCAGGAGGGGTTTTAGGTTGGTCGCTAGGAGCAAACGATGCAGCAAATGTATTTGGCACAGCGGTCACTACAAGAGTTATAAAATATAGTATTGCAGTAGTATTAACTGCTATTTTTGTGCTTATCGGGGCGTTGGTTAATGGCTCTGCGGGTATAGAAAATTTAAGTGATTATGCCTTTCAAAGTGGTGTATCTACAGCGCGTTCAGCATTTCTTGTAATGTTGGCGGCAGGTGCGACTGTTACAGCCATGACAATCTTAACTCTACCTGTATCCACCTCACAATGTGTTATAGGCTCAATCATCGGCTGGGGTATTGCACATGATGTAGTAGATTTTTCTCGTACCTCAGGATTCGTAAGCGCATGGGTTATAACCCCTTTAGGTGCAGGAATAATATGCTTTATCCTTTGTTGGGTAGCTCAAAAATATGTATATAAAAAGATATCAAAACTGGCCGCATACGACATAGTTATAAAGATAGGATTTTATGCCTCGGGCATTTTCTCGGCGTATTCTTTAGGTGCAAACAATGTGGCAAATGTAACGGCAGTATATGCAGGCAACCTGGGGATTTTGAGTAACACAAGCGCCGAACTTGTGGGTGGTATAACAATAGCACTCGGTGCACTTACATTTAGCAAAAGAGTTATGTTTACCGTGGGCTCAAAAATCACTGACCTCTCACCGCTACTTGGATTCTTGGTGACATTTTCTTGTGCTCTAACGGTTTATTTATATGCATTAGTAGGAATACCCGTTTCATCATCACAGGCTGTGGTGGGCGCAGTTATTGGTGCAGGACTCATAAACGGTGTTAGTAATGTGGATTTTAATGTGCTACGCAACATTTTTGTTGCATGGTTTGGCACACCAACAATTGCAGGACTTTTGAGCTTTTCTCTGGCAATGTTTATAGGAGCTTAAGACAATGCTTTTTGTTAGCATCAAAAAATCGTATAATTAAGTACAAGCACACTTTTTGCCAAAATTATATCGTTTCAACAATAAATTCCACTGACTTTTGTCAGTGGAATTTATTGTGAATTTATTTATTATTAACTTATCTATGTATATACAACCCATA
Organism: uncultured Oscillospiraceae bacterium; assembly: GCA_964367945.1. Lineage (GTDB taxonomy): Bacteria > Bacillota > Clostridia > Oscillospirales > Ruminococcaceae > JAAYCI01. The sequence continues at coordinate 9,839 of CAYIZZ010000019.1, forward strand.
CGAATATCCCTCTACGCCATTGTACGACACATAATACCAGCTTCCCACAGATTTATCAGGATATACTGTGCACGCTGCGCCCTCGGGAATTTGGCCTATTGCATATCCTGCACTTGGCCGACTATTTATATTCAGCACGTTGTCCACGTCGTATGAAATATATCCTGTGTAACTATTGACAGGCTGGCTAGAGGAAATATACGATCCATATGAATAACCCTCCACACCGTTGTAAGATACATAGTACCAACTACCTTGTGATTCATTTGGATATACAGTACACGCTGCACCTTCGGGAATTTGGCCTATTGCATATCCTGCACTTGGTTGGCTATTTATATTCAGCACATTATCTACATCATACGAAATATATCCCGTGTAACTGCCACTTTTGTCTATTTCAGGTTCAGGTGTGGGCTGTGGAGTAGGCTCGGGTGTAGGCTGTGGTGTTGGTGTAGGAACAACTTCTTGTGCAGGTGCTGTTTTGCTAATATATGTGCCATACGAGTAGCCTTCTACTCCGTTATAAGACACGTAGTACCAGCTACCTTGCGACTCATTTGGATATACAGTACACGATGCACCCTCGGGAATTTGGCCTATTGCATATCCTGCGCTTGGGCGACTATTTATGTTTAGTACATTGTCCACGTCGTATGAAATATATCCCGTGTAACTGCCACTTGTGTCTATTGTAGGCTCAGGTGTGGGTGTGGGAACAACTTCTTGCACGGGCGCTGTTTTATTAATATATGCTCCATAAGAATAACCCTCTATACCATTATAAGACACATAGTACCAGCTGCCTTGTGACTCATTTGGATATACAGTACACGCTGCACCCTCGGGAATTTGGCCTATTGCATATCCTGCGCTTGGTTTACTATTAATATTCAAAGCTTCGTTCACATCATCTGAAACATACCCTGTGTAACTTCCGCTTTTATCAATAGTATCCACGTTATTTTGGTTTGTGTTGCTATTGCCTTGTAATACTGTGTATGAAATGATTTGTGTTATGTAAGCCGGCTCTATGTGGGCATTCTTAAGCTCGCTGTATATATATGGGGTTTGTGAGCTACTTTTATATGAATCATATACTATAGGAACTCCGGATGACAAAGACTCTTCTCTGCCGATATATGCATAATGTGTGCCAATACTACCACTGTAATATACTATCACATAATTACCAGCTCGCAAGCTGTCCATTATGGCGTCATACTTTGCTTCATCTGTATACCCACTCACCTTTAAAGGCGAGTTTGCCACTTCGCTTAAATACTTTAATTCCGATTCAGAAACATTTGTACCTGATGATTTAAGTGCCTCATATGCATATTGTTCATAGTTGTATGCACCTCTTGTTGCATATGTTGCTCTAAACCGAGCATCTACGTATCCTGTGCGCTCTGCCCACACTAAATAGTTGTCAGGAGTGAAGCCGGCTTCAACAACTGCACCTGACTCTATCAGCATTTTCGATTCTGCAACTAATCGACACCCATATCCTCGCATCAAAGCATCACTGGAAGCTCCCTGAGACCAATACCTATAGTCACTTGAATATTTGTTTTGATTTACCCAATCTCCTGTAACTGCCGATATTTTATTAATCGATGTGTTGGGTGCGGCAAAAACTGTTGTCACAGACAAGCAGATTATAATAATTGCCATTGTTAGTATTGCCATGATCTTAGATTTTTTCATGTGTTTTTTCTCCTGTAGGTTAGTTTAAATTAAAGTAAATAATAAATTTATTATCTTGTTACTTGTTAATACACAAAAAGATTGTAAGTGTTACACTTTTTTACTCATAGCATAAAAATAAGCAATCTCATATCATGAGATTGCTTATAAGTACCTTTATATGTAAAGAACCACGTATATTTAAAACGGTATACTAATCCAAACCCAGCTATTGTCATTAATTTGGCTTGTCTCGCCTATATCCTCAATTCTAATAGTATATGTTTGCCCTTCATGTACATAGTTAAAGCTACCTGCATAATGCCTATCCATTTCGTTATAATTAACTTGCGCATTGCTTGCATTTGCCTGCAAACTATCTACTAGCTCTTGGAATGATACATATGGTGTGCTAAAAACTTCATCTGGTAATACAAAAATTGTATGGCAAACATTATCATCTCCAAAAAACATTACCGGACGCTGTCTATCTGCCAAATAATAAGTTAGGCCTCCATTATAATAATCCCCTGAAATAATTTCACCATATTGACTTTGAATTTCATCATAGGTTTTTCCCAAAAAGTCAATAGTTTCCGCAAATATAACTTGTCCATCAGTTGATTGAGGAATAGATGTTTGAGTTTCTTGCGTCGATAACATCATCTGCCTATCATGGCCGGTGTTTAAATAAAACTGTATATAAGTGTCTTCATACAAGGCACTTGCACGAAACTTCAAAAATTGATCTTCTGATATCTCATTTTCATTTTGATAATACTTAGTAATCTTATCTTCAAAATAATACGCGCTGGATATATAGTTAACCGTGGTGCCATCCCAAGATATATATTCGCTAGTTTGCATACCCCAGCGATTGTTCCCACTTCCTATCCACTTGCCATCAAAAGTAATGCCAGTGTTGAAATCTGACGGCGAACCTATCAGTCCACTTGCTTCTATAATAGTTTGAATTTCTCCATTCACATTTGCAAAAACATGATACCAGCCTACTGTAGATATATCTTCAGGCAAGGCCACAATCAATTCAGGAACACCATCACCATTAAAATCTTCTAAAGCAAAAAATGCATTTTCAGCAATCGAACTTTCTAAAAAAGCATCATACAAAGCAAATGTTTCCTCAATGTTTGAACTTTGGCTTGTCCCAAACGTTTCGTAGCGGAAAGTTTCTATGCTTTGAGAATATTCGCCCAGCAAAATAGCCCCTTTATTCACAACTTCTTCTGCTTTTTGGTTATCTTCTATTACTAAATATGCATACGACAGCTCAATATATGCTATGGCCAATTTTTCTATCGACGCAGTACTCACATCCTGTAAGTTTCCTTCAAGTGAAGCATATCCTATATCTAAAGTTTCAAAAGCACTTGTCAAATCATTTTGCATTATATAAGCATCTGTCAAATCTGCATAAGCTTCAACGTCCATTGGATCAGCCGCAATTTTTAATCTCAATACATTTATTAATTCTTGAGTCGCATCTTCACTGTTACTGTCAAATTGCTCTTGCACATAGCCATTTTCGTCGTTGCCGCCAAAACAAGCCGTCAACATTGCTATGGAAACCAACATTATAAAAACAACCGCAAAAACACCTAATACCTTCTTCATGTATTTCCCCCTAAATATCCATTTTTATTTCACTACATATAATAGTAGTCAATTTATACTTCTTACTATTGCAATATTATCTGAGTGTCCGCTGCTTGACTTAGTTCCCATATGGCTTCCGGGTTAATTATATCGTTATAAGTCAAATCTAATTTTGTTAAATTGTATAAGCCTGAAAGTGGCTCAACATCAGATATTTCATTATTACTTAAATCCAATATCCTCAGCTCAATAAGAGCTGATAGAGGCTCCACATTCGATATACCATTATAGCTTAAATCCAATTCCTCTAGCTGCTTCATATCTGACAAAACTTTAATATCATTTATGCCAAAATTACCACTCAATTCCAGTATTTTCAAGCCGGTGATATCGGCCAGCGGTGTAATATCTGATATATTATTACTGTTTAAAAGCAGTTTTTCTAAATTCACCATGTCGGACAAAGCTTCAATATCGGAAACATTTGTTAGGATGATTTCTAGCTCAACTAATTGCGTCAACCCGGACAACATACCTATATCTAAGATTTCTTCTCCACTTAAATATAGTCTTGTTAGCTTGTGCAAGTTTGAAATCGGAGTAATATCACTAAACTTATTGCCACCAATCTCCAAGATGCTTAAATTGGTCAGGCCGGAAAGTGGGGTGATATCCATAATTTGATTGTGTGATGCCACCAGCTCCTTTAGCTCACTCATACCGGATAGTATGCTGATATCTTCAATCCCATTAAACGCTATATACAATATTTCAAGATTTGTCAGGTTTGCAATAGGTGCTATATCCGAAATCAAATTGTTGTATAGCAGCAATACTTCCAGTTTTGCCAAGCCTGCAAGTGGGCTTATATCATTAATCAAGTTACCGCTTAAATTCAATGTAGTCAAATTAGTTAGGCCAGATAATATATCTATATCCGTAAGATATAGTCCATATCCATTACGTTCACTCATATCTAAGCGTTGCAGTTTTGTCAAGTTTGACAAAAACGATATGTTGTTTTTTTCCGCATCAGCTAAAAACCCAAGAGAACGCCTATCCATTCCTATTCCCGCTAAATATAGTTCTTCCAGCTCTACCAGTTTAGAAAGTGGATTTAAATCGTAGATTTGATTTTCATCTAAGTTCAATTTTTTTAGTTGAGCTAATTCGCTCAAATGATAAATATTAGTTATGCCGTTATTAGCTAAATTTAAATCTATTATTTTTTCAAGTTCAGATACTCCGATTGTATCTGTTATGAAATTATTACTTAAATTCAGCTCTCGCAATGTCGAAACCTCGCTCAAGCCCATAATATCCGAAATCCCGTTGCCACTTAGGTTTAGACTTTCAATATTCTCCGGCCATACTACAGAATTTATGTTTTCTATATGATTATCGCTTAAGTCCAGCGATTTCAGCTGTGTGAAATCGCTTATATCATCAACATTCAAAACAATATTACCTTGCAAGCTTAAGCTAGTTAACTGTGGCAGACCAGAGCATACGTTTACATCACTCACACCGCAGTTGATTAGTGACAAACTTGTTAATTGAGGTAACTTTTCTAAAACTGAACAATCGAAAGAATCATCTTGTAGTCTTTCGGCGGCCGAATTATCAATAGATAAATCTACCACGCTTGTAAAATGTATCACATTTTCTATTTCCGCAAAGTTAATCTCGCGTGGCATAGTATATTTTTCAGCTTCATCCGCTGTTCCCATAACCCATTTTTCATCACTGACATATATGGTTGTGATAGCATCTAAGTTTAACGGTTTGACACCTCCATCTTCTTCAAACATATCTTGAACATTTTTTTCAAACCCCTCACCCATCCACTGTATGTCTAAATCAGCATCTTCACTTTGATAAGCCCCACTATTTTCATCAGTAATATAAGGCTCACTTGTCACATTATTACTATTATTCACAAGCAAACTTATACCAGCAGCAATAACAGCTACAATTAATACAGCTACTGCAAATTTAGCTTTTCTTTTTGTAGTAAACACTTTTACAGGCCTACTTTCACAAGGCTGTTCGCTGGCAGGTTTAGTAAACTGATTTTTTACATCTTCCTTTTTTGCTCCACTAATATCTTCTATGTGTTTTTTTTCATCTTTATTTTCTTTTTTTATATGCTCTTGTGTATTTTTACCTTTATTACTATTCGTATTGTCCTTTGGCGAGGTTTGCACTGTTTCTACAAACCAGCTATCGCTAAAGGTTTTTTGCGGTTCAGACATATCATACAAATTATTCTCGCTATTTTCTGCCGAAACATCAATAGCATGATTTGGCTCTCCAAGAGATTCTTCCAAAAAATCTGTTGCATATAGCTTAGCTACGAAATCATCCAAATTATTATATGTATATTTAAATATTGACTGTATCGCCGAAAGCTGCATTTCCATTCCCAAAGACATTTTTACATCTTCTATAAAGATAGTCAAAAATGGCTTTTTCTTCATTAATGCAAAATTAATTTCTCTTCTACAATTGTGTGAATGCAAAGCATTTTCCGATACAAAGGCAATGCAAGAATCACTTCTGTTCAAATGATCTGCTATAACTTCAGGCCATTCCGATCCCGGATTTATCCCCTCGTCATACCATATTCTATATCCATCACGTGCCATCTGTTCGATTATTGGATATACCATTCCTTTATCTTTGTGGCAATAACTAACAAAAATAAACGACTTATCTCCCTCATATGGTTCAGCTGCACATTTACGCATACATGATCCTCTTTCTTCGGCTATACTGTAACAACTCATTTTAAATATACTCACAACCAGTTTTATATCATTCTATGCTCAGCACCTGATCAAACCCAATTTCCTCAAAAGTTTCTTTCACACTTTTCGAAATATTGTACAATACCATTTTCCTGCAACTAATTTCCTCGTCATCAATTAATTGTTGAAAAGACAATAGTGCTTTCAATGCAAAACTTGAAATATATGTTACTTTTTCAAAGTTCAATCTTATATTTTGGCAAACAGAAATAGCCGCCATGATTTCATCCTCAAAATCATGTGCAACATCATTATTTATCTCGCCAATCAGCTCTATTTCAAATGTGTCCTTTTCTAACTTTTCCACAATTGATAAAACAACATTTTCGTTTGTGTCTTCATATATTTCCAGTGTGGCATCATTCATCCGTCTTCTAAGCATGTGCTCACTTATCCTTTTTAATGTGTTTCATAAATTCATCAAAGTTATCTTTCCCTGCCGCCATGACAAAATCCAAGTCGTTTTCAAACAGTTCTCCACTACTGTCATCACTACACTCATCAATCAATTTTGTCAAGGCATCATCAGGCTCTATATTTTGCATGTCTTTTATACGTTTCAATAAATTTTCCATAATTCACCTATAATGCACACAGAATAAATAGACAACCGATATCTATTTATTCTGTGTGCTACTTATTAGTTTATCTTCCACTTCTTGAAAGTTTATAAGCACCGCCGAAAATCGCAACATTGAAAAGTGTCCATGCTCCGACAAGTGCAAAAACAAATCCACCGGATACATCATCTAACATTTCTTCACTTAATTCACCGTTTGCTTCTTTAGCTTGAGCAAATGCCATCGAGCGTTCAATGTCTTCTACCGATAACTCGATACCATTTTTTGCAAATATCTCCTGAACGTCTTGCACTGTTTCTACCATAGCCATTTGTTCTGCAAAATCTTTATCGTTCTTCAAGCTTTCAAATTTTTGTGCCATTTCTTTTTTGTTCATGTTTTCTATCTCCTTTGAGTGTGTTTTGTACTTGTGTATACACTCAACACTCATAAGTGTTACACTTTTCGGAAATATTTTTTAAATTTGTCTGCTTGCAAGTTGATAAAACAGTCCTCTTTTCTCCATAAGTTCTTCGTATTTGCCTTGTTCTACTATTGCGCCTTTATTCATCACAATAATTCTATCACAATGAATAATAGTACTCAACCTATGCGCTATTACTATTCTTGTTGCATTCAAACTTTCCAATGTGTCGCATACCATTTTTTGCGTTATATTATCAAGTGCACTGGTAGCTTCGTCAAATAACATTATTTTAGGCGACGCCATCATCGCTCTGGCTATTAATATCCTTTGTTGTTGACCACCCGATATAGTTTTACAGTCTTCGCTTAGTACCGTATGTAGACCCATTGGCATTTGGCTGATATCTTCTTCCAGACCTACTGCACTTACCGCTTTGCAAACCATCTCTATAGTTGCCGCAGGATTTGTTATTGCTATATTTTCAAATATGCTTCCCGAAATCAAACTTCCATCCTGAAGAACAACACCTATATTTTTACGCAGTTCCCTTTTTTGTAAGTTTTCCAAATCTTCATTGTCATAGTAAATTTTGCCTTTATCCGGTTTTTCAAACCCCAGCAGTAATTTTAGCAATGTGGATTTCCCACAACCCGACGGACCTACAATCCCTACATATTCTCCACTTTTTATATTTAAAGATACATTATTTATTACGTCGCCTTGCTCACTGTTATAAGCAAATGAAATATTATTGAGTTCTATTTGGCCTGTAATATCTTTTACTGCCTCTTTTCCTTCATAAAGCTCAGGGATGGTATCTAAAATAGGTTTCCATCTTTCAATATTGGGCTGTTCCATTTTAAGCTCGAGCAAAGCATTCACCAGTTGCATTATAGCCGCTGCAAATACTGAAAGCACTGAACAAAATGCTAAAAACCCGCCTATGCTTATATTTAAGTTCCATACTGTACTTGTAAAATAAAGTATAATCAACAAAAAACTTGCAAAAACCAAATCTAATGTACTGCCAAAATTCAATATCTCACTTTTAGTTTTTTCTAATTTTCTAACTTTAACAAATGACTGTAAAAACTCAAAAATAGCCCTATCTTCCACTCCGGACATTCTGATTTTTTGTATACCATTCAATAGCTGGTACATCACCGAGTTTGCTTTGCTTTCACATTCAATAGATTTTTTGCTATATTTAATAACTTTGCTTGTAATAAAAAAATAAATAGCACCATACAAGAAAACCAATAATAATCCTACTACGGCAAGCTGTAAAGAATATCCTATCATGCTAACAATATATATAACCAAAGTAATTAGCATAACTGCTATCGTAATTGCCCCACCTGTCACCACACTTACAACATTTCCGAAACTTAAAACTCTTTGTGCTGTATCTGCCGAATCATATTTGCGAAAAAAGTTTTCCGGAAGGTTAAACAATCGCTCATAAATAGCAATCTGTAAATCATATTGAATATTACTTAAAACCCTAAACCCATATAAGTTTTTCACAATATAAAACAATAAGTTTCCTATCATAAACGATGCCAGCACAATACCAAAACTATAAAGTAATGATATTGCCCCCAACGGAATATACTGATCATAAACATATTGGCTGAATTTAGGCAATACTAAAGCTATTCCACCCGTAACTACTGACAACAATATAAGCATTGCAACATCTGAATAATTCACAGACAATAACGAAAACTTAAACAAATCTTTCATCTGTAGCTTTTTTAAGGGTAGCAATCGATATACTACATACACTTTATTTTGCAAACTATCTGCTATTTTTTTTGTGATTTTAAACTTTTTTTTGTTTTCAATATCAAACCCTGTATATTGGTTTCCATATTTGGGGATACATATTATTGGTTTATTCGATTGATTTAGTGCAATAAAAGCTCCACAATCTTGTTTTTGCCAGCCATCTTCTAAAACAACTTCTCTACAAGAAAAATTTGACACTCTGGCAATATCAAACATATCCGGATCTTCACCGCACATTTCTTTCACTTTATTATATGATGCAATTTTAATTTTCTTTTTTTTGCACAAGAAACTAACACTGTCATATAACATATTCGTTTTATTTTTGGTTATATTTTCATTTCCTTCGTTAAAGACGGTGTAAATCAAACTTAATATATCATCAGCTATATTTTTCTTTTCTTTCTCTGTTCTTATTATGTATGTATCTTCTTTAACAATGTTTTCTCTATATCTGTTTACAAGGCATCCCTCAAAGCCTTCTATATCAACACTATCCAGTTGTACTTTTTCCAAAAACTGATGCCTCAGTTTATTAGTGCACCCATTTTCTACCACTTGTATCACGGCTTCATCCACAGCAGATATACAAAATCGCCAGTGAACATATTCAATATCTTTGTAGCAAAAACTTGGTATTATTTCTCCGGATTTAGCCTCATACAAAAAACTTTTTCTTGATGTATAGCTATTTTCCAGCGGTACAATATGCAAAAAAACGCTACCTTCCACCACGTAAAAGGCATCATTTTTATCATTGGTAATATAACACTGCCTACCCTTTAACCGAATTTTTTCATCGTCATACATTTCACATACATCCTTTAAACATTGGCCAGCATCTTTTTATAATAACTTTCGGTTTTTTCAAGTTGTTCATGCGTCCCACATTGTATGATTTTTCCATTTTTCATAACAACAATATTATCGCAATCTCTTATAGCGCTTAACCTGTGTGCAACAATAATACATGTACATCCTCTACGTTTAATATTGTTCAGCACGGTTTTTTCAACAACTGGATCAAGAGCACTGGTTGCCTCATCCATAACTAAAATTGTTGGGTTTGTGACTAAGGCTCTTGCTATTTCCAAGCGTTGCCTTTGTCCTTTTGACAAATTACTTGCGCCCTCTGTCAATACAAAATCATATGCATTTGGCTTTTTTGTTATCACATCATGTATACATGCATCTTTTGCAGCCTCAATCATATCTTTTTCCGAAATAATATCATTCCACATAGTCAAGTTTTCTCGTATAGTTCCTGAAAACAGCGTGATATTTTGGCTCACTGTTGAAATACTGGCATTCAGCACTGAGTTCGGCAAATCTTGCGTATCTATTTCATCAAATAAAATCTTGCCACTCCAAGGCTTGTATAAGCCACTTATAATATTTGCTACCGTGGATTTTCCGCATCCTGACATTCCCACAAATGCTATCGATGTACCACATCCCACTTCGCATGTGAAGTCTTCTATAAGCGGTGGTTTTAAACTGCTGTATCCAAATGAAACATTTTGCAGTCTAACCGACCCATGTACTTTAGTTTTACTTTTATTCTGTTCACTTTTTATGTCAAACTTTTCATCAAGTGCATATTTCATAATGTCTTCAACACGGTTAATATCCGCCTTGAGCGATTGTATTTCTTTTGCAAAACCAACTAGTTTATCTAATGGCTCTGAAAACGAAGCAAAAATCGTAGTGAACGCCACCAACATGCCAATCGTCATATCTCCTTTTATCACAAAATATGCACCTACTAATAACACAAAAACGTCCGATAACATTTTTATTGCCTCAGGGATAGCGCTTACTATTTGCTGATATCGTCCCAGTTTTTGCTCTGTTGACACTGTTTTTGCATAATGACCTAAAATCCTATTTGTATACTCTTGCTCTGCTCCTGATGCTTTAATCGTGCTTGTGATGGAAACACCGGCACATACTACCCCAAACAGTTTGCCCTTATCTTGCTGTAATTTCATGGATTTATCGGTAATATTCTCTAATATTATCTGTGTTGTAATAACATTAAGTAATACCGCACATATGACTATTAAAGTTAGCGAGACACTGTACATAAACATAAACCCTAAATAAAACACAACTATAAAACTGTTCAAAACCGTTTGGGCCAGCTGACCCGACAAAAACGTATTGACGCTTGTATTGCTATCAACCCTTTGTACCAAATCTCCCACATAACGCTGATCGAAAAAAGAAATCGGTAGCCTAAACAGTTTTTCTAAAAACTCTCTGGCGGATAATAAAATCATTTTATTTTGCAGTTTATTTAATATGGTATTTCTGTAAAAATAAAACACTGCTTGCAACAAAATGACCGCAAACATAAATAGTAGCAATTGATTAACCATACTATAATTTGCCGCTACTAAAACTTCATCTAAAAATATCTGTGATAATATAGGAAAAAACACCCCAAAAAAGACTAAGCAAAAACCTATTGCTATCATTTTAAATAGTGTTTGCCACTCTGTTTCCACACGTTTTTTAACAAACTCAAAACTACTGTTTTGCTTTTTTTCTTTTATGAAGTTTTCTGTACATTTAAACGTAAGCACTATTCCCGTGAAAGCATCATCCAGTTCTTGCAACGTTAATTTTCTTCTTCCCATAGCCGGATCATTTATAAAATAATATTTTCCTTTTCTGCCTTCATATACCACAAAATGATTAAAATTCCAGTGTATTATTGACGGTGTATCAAGCTCTATAAGTTCTTCTATTTCTTTTTGAAATGCCCTGCAACCAAGACCATATTTTTTTGCCGCCCTCATCATATTACCGGCGCTACACCCGTCACGAGAAACGCCGGTTTCTACCCTCATTTTTTCCAGCGGTATATTTTTACCATAATAAGAAAAAATCATCGACAGGCATGCCGCACCACACTCTGTCGCTTCCATTTGGTATATGGTTGGAGTCTTACTGTATTTAGACATTTTAGTCTCCGGTTAGTTATTTTCGATTATTCTTGTTATAGGTGCATATTCTTCCAAAATGATTTTCACATTTGCAAATGTCCCGTTTTTTATACTAATGTTTTCCTCTGTATCAACCGACCAAAGATACCCACTTCCATCTTCACCACTTGCAATTTCACAGCTAATCGCGACTACCGGCCCATTTTCAATAAACTGTTCCTGCAACAAATTATCATAACCTATTACATAAGACATGTTACTTATATTTGCCGCATATTCACCTATATTAATAATTTCCGCTTCCATATAACCTAAGTTTTGCGTATCTGAAGATACAGGATATATAAGCACTTCCATTCCTATATCCAGCTTGTCTGCATCCATTAAACCCATATAACACGTAAGCATTTGCTCTTTTTCAGTATACGGAGTTACTCTTGCTATCTCCATTCCGGGAAACACTTCATCTTCTTCTACCGCCAATAACTTCGTCAAAACACCTGACTGCCGAGATACAATATCTGCAGTGACTCCGTTTTGTATGTTTATTGTCGCAATTACATCCCCTACTTGTATATTATCTCCCTTTGTTTTATGCATTGCTACAAGTTCTCCGGAATTGTCTGAGTAAATAGATGATATGTTTTCTGGTGCAGTAATAATACCTGTTGCTTCCACCACAACAGGTACTCTACCTATTATCGACCACACAATCACAGCCACAATAATACCAAAAACTCCCACTATTACAATCCATGACAACGGTGAGCTAACCACAATTGCTTTATCGAGTTGCTCTGGGCTTGATAATTTTTCCAAAGATGATTTTCTGTATAAGCCTGCCATCAAATTTCCCCATCAATGTTATATTTTTCAAATATTTTTTCAAGCTTTGGCATACACCTTGAAAGCTGCACTCTAACATTCACAGAAGACATACCCATTATTTCTCCAATTTCAGTGCTGCTTTTATCTTTAAAATATCTTAAAACCACAATTTTTTTTTGTGTTTCATTTAATTCGTTTAGCGCCAAATATATATTTTTTCTCAACTCACTCATATGGTACGCTTGCAATATATCATCATCCTGCTGAGCTATTTTTATAGTATTTTCATCTATTTCTACATCCTGTTTTTTATCACGATAATAATTTTTCAATTTGTTATTTGTAATCACATATACCCATGTGCCAAAAGATGCTTTTTTTTCGTCAAATGTTTCTCGTTTTTGATAGCATATTGTAAACACGTCCATGGCTAAATCTTCAGCAACATGTACATTTAGTGTTCTTTTGAAAATATATCCGTAAACCTGGCTGTAATATTTTTTGTAATATTCTTCAAATTGCTTTTCATTCATATTATTTCCTCACAAAATGACAATAGTCTTTATGTAATAGTTTAATATCGTTAATTATTATACCATATCGCTTTAAATGAAATCAATCCGTGATATCCCTTTATTTGGAAGCAACAGTATATTAAATACCTTAGATTTATATTGTATTTATCAAGCATCTATTTGATAGTCAAAGTCTAAATCACCCTATATCCCAAAATGCTCAAGAAAAACCCATCTCATATTGACACAACCAAAAAACCACCAGTTAAACTGGTGGTTTACACCAACCCTAAAAGGGTATAATACAGGCAACCTCTCAAGAGGTATTGAAAAATCCACCAATCGCAGATTTTTCTCAGGCTGCTGCTATATCTTCTTGTAGTTGATTCTTTATATATTCTGCTATTACATTTTTATTTCGTCCTACTGTATCTACATAATATCCCCTGCACCATCGCACAGCGTCCCTTTGAGAGAAATGTCTGTTCTCATATTTGTATTTCAGATTGGCATGTCTATCAAATATCATTAAGCTACTTTTCCCTTTTAGATATCCCATGAATTGTGCTACACTTAAACTCGGTGGTGTGCACAGCAACATATGTATGTGGTCAGGACATGCTTTTGCTTCTATTATTTCAACTCTTTTTTGTTCGCATAATTTTCGCAGTATTTGCCCTATGTCTGCTTTTATTTTTCCATATACTTCTTTTCTTCGATATTTCGGTGCAAATACTACATGATACTGGCACCTCCACTTAGAGTACCCAAGGGGGCCGACCCTGTGATAAACTATTTATGTCTTTCATTAGATAAACCTCCTTTACTGACTCCAAAAAAGTAGTAGCAGAATACTTACAATAGAAAGAAACTTGCTTTTCACCTATACGAATTTTCCGCCGGCATTATCAATTATAATGTTACTCTTCAGATTTCTTTTTGCGATAAACAATAAACCCTGCAACAGCTCCTAATACCAGCAGCGGTACTATTATCCATAAAATATTAAATCCGGATTCAGGCTCTTGTGCAGTAGATGCACTTTGCTGGGATTCAACGCTCGATTCTTCTTCCTGTGTGTCATCCGATTGTTCATCTTGTTCATCATCCGTAGCCGGCTCTTCACTTTGCGACTCTTCTTCCCATATTGCATACAACGTAGTATTTTTGGTGAAAAGTTCGTTTTCGTCCACTTTTTCGCCGTCCTCTGCTTTTGTATACCAGCCCTTAAATATGAATCCATCCCTTATTGGATCGCTTGGGAAATCAAGATATCCATCCTCGCCTGTGTAAATAATAGGATTGAAATCTTTATCGTCAATCATTCCACCCATAAGGTTAAGTGTTATGCGATAGCCGCTGAAGGATGTTGTTTGCTCTGAAGGCAAAGTTTCTGCTACAGGTGGAATTATCACTGTAGATTCTGTACTACCGTTATTGTTGCCGCCATTACCACTCGAGGTAGCCGGCGTAACATTTATCGTTATATCGGCAGAGCCACTATAAGACGCATATTCATGAGCACTGTCGCCACCTACATCTTGCCCACTGATATTTATATTCGCAAACAGCTTTACTACTCCTGTAGCATTAAGCCCTGTAAGTGTACTGCCGTTTACCGCCGCACCCGATACTGTGGTAGAGTAGTTATTCAAAACAAACTGCACGCTGACATTTGACGGAACAACCGCTGACACCAGTGAGGCAAGGTTGAAAGTGCTGTTTGCCGGAACATTTACCGACGTGACAACCGATGGAATCTGACTTACAGCAGTAATATTGAAAGTATCTATCACTGACTTTTCGGGCACAACACCATTCACCGCCGATGTTGCAGTTACCGAATACTCGCCGACATAGCTTGGCACTGTATTGCTCTGCGGATACGTAGTAGCGTTTACACCCTGATATGTATAGCTAAGCTGTCCGCCATTAGACGAGGCATTCCCCGCATAAGACACGGTGGGTGATGCAGACGAAGTACCGTAAACCCAATCCGGCATAGTGACTGAATCCAGATTATTCGGCTGATGGGATATATCGACACTGATATCCTGCGTCGCAGTATATGCGGCGTACTCAGCAACACCATCACTATTTTCGTCGTATTCATTGAGTGTCAGGCGCACTGTCACTGTGCCGGGTGTAGCCACTGAATTCAGCTCTACTTCGTTTGTTACCGAAGCACCTGTGCCGCCATCAGCTACCACACTAAAAGATATTGTTCCAAGCTTATAGCTTGCGCCACCGACAAGAGTGGTGAGCAGTAAAGTAGAATTTGTCCCCATGGTAGTCGACGATATCATGTTTGGAGCCTGTGTACCCTCGGTAATCTCAAAGTCATGCGTCACCGATTTTGGGAATACTGTACCATTTGCGGTAGATGTCGCCGTCACTGTGTATTCGCCAACATATTGTGGTTTCACGCTACTTTCAGCATAAGCGGTAGCTCCTCGTCCTTTATAGCTGTACGTAATAGCGCCACCGTTATATGCCGCACCGCCTGCAGTGGCTATGCTCGGAGATGATGCGTCACTACCGTATGCCCAATCTGCCATGCTTACGGTATCAAGGTTGTTTGGTGTGGAGAGTGTACCATTTGTGGTAACACTGACGCTACCACTACCGTTATATGGCGCATACTCCGAAACACCGTCGCCGTTTACATCGTGTGCCGGGATGTCTATCGCAACATCCACGGTGAAACTTCCTGCCGTAGTGGCGGTAATCACTCTGTTATCCAAAGATACTACTGCGCCTGTTCCGTTTTCGACGAGGTTTACAAATGTAATCTCACCTGTTTTGTAAAGTGCGTTTGTGACAAGGCTTT
>CAYIZZ010000020.1:0-23944 GCA_964367945.1 uncultured Oscillospiraceae bacterium
AGCCAGCCAGCCTCCAATGTCGAAGATGCACCGGATGAGTCTATGGATATCACCGATGCTGTGTCCTCCCTGCTTGATCCCACGCCTTCCATCATCATTGCTCCTCCATCCACTCTTCAGCTTGGTGATTCTTTCGAGCTTAGTGGTATCACCGACGCAGAAAGCCTTGTGTATGACGAAGCGTTTTTCGAGGTAACTACCGACGAAGACAGCATCACATTTACCGCCATACAAGCAGGCGAAACATCTGTGGCCGTAGCTGGCAGTGAAGAAGAAAACTCACATACCATCACCATCGAAGAATCAGCTTCAGACGGCGGTATTCCGCTTTGGATCTTGATTTTAGTTGCCGCATTATCCATTGTCTTAGGCGCCGCAGTGCCACTTGTTCTTTTCCTCATTTCACGCAAGAAAAAAGGCAAGGCTGCTCCGGTGGTCGCAGAAGATTCCGCCACTACCGCACTTTCTGCAAAGCCTGCAGACAAAGCAACTAAAAAGAAACAAAAAGCTCTGAAAAAGGCTAAGAAAAAAGAAAAAGCCACCCTCAAGAAAGTGGCTAAAATACAAAAGAAAGCCGCTTTGGCGAAAAAGAACGCCGATAAATGGAATGCCGCTACCGAAAAAGCTGTAGCACAAGCCTCAAAAGCTTTGGACGAGGTACGCAGCCTTACAGTTGCGCTGACTGAATCGCCGGCCGGCCAAGAAGCAGCTTCTGCCGACGGCCAAGAACCACCAGCAGATTCCGGCGGAGGCTCTGCTCCTTCCGAGTCCATTTTTGGCGAAAGCGCACCGTCAAAGCCTTCTGAAGATGCTACTGTTGTTTTAGGCGATGACTAGTACTTTTTGTAACAATCAAATAAAAAAGAGATGCAGTAAAATGCATCTCTTTTTATTTGTAGCGCCGCTTACTTTTCCTGTTTTAAGTCATACTCCAAATAATATGTATTCACTTTATTGAAAATTTCTAAGAATTTTTCAATATCACCTGCTGAATACTCGCTTTCAATTTTACTAAAAACATACTTATCTCTTTGTAGAAATGCGTTTTGGCAGGGACAATATTTTTCCACCCCAAAAAGATGTGAAATCCTTTTATCGGTATCACACTGCTTTCTGATAACATAGTTTTTACTTTCCAGCTCGTTCACTTTCTGTGTCACTGCAGTAGTTTTCACCGACAACAATTTTGCAATACTTGAAATAGTGTGTTTTCCTGATTCCTTACAAATAATCTTTCTGTAAAGCGATGTGTTGTGACTCAAATCATTTTGCTTTTTATTTTCCGTCTTTATCTCGGCCAGCAAAAAATTATAACACAAATCATCTACCAGCTTTGAAAATCTCCCCAGCACATTATGCCTCCTTTTTCATCCCCTGTTCCAAGGCTTTTGCCAACTGATCCGGACATGATGTGCTTTTTCTTCCACACTTTACGCCTTTGAATTTTTTTATAACGTCTGTAGCTTCCATTCCCTCTACAATTTTGCTTATCCCAAAAAGATTTCCGGGACATCCATCCTCAAAATTCACTGACTTAATCTTTGTGCCATCAAGCTCATATGAAATTTTCGTTGCACATACGCCTTTTGTTTTGTAGTCCATTTTACTCTCCTTTTAGATAACTTAAATTATATAAGTTTAATTATATTTATTAGTATAATATCATACCACATATATATTGTCAAGAAAAAACAGCCTTTTGCAGGCTGCTTTTATTTTTTATGCTAGTTTTTCGCTGATATCATTTATCATTGGCAGCGCCTCATCGTACTCGTATGTTTCAATACATCCTTTTATCTTCAATAATATCTCGCCTATGCCGTCTTCCCATGCGTACCCTGAAAGCATCTCAAGGATATCTTCAATACGAGAAATGTCAACAAACTCTATGGCCTCGCCAAGTTCTGACAAACTTTCTTTTAAAAGAGGTATCTCTCCGTTTGGTTTATTATCATCCCCGTCTTCGTCTTCGATTTTTATCGATTTCGGTATTTCTTCTATCACATCTGCAAACTCTTCAAAAAAGCGTGCAATATTTTTCTCGATATATTCCCAGTCGTTATTTTGGCACGCTTCTTCCAGCTTTAATGCCTTTGCAGCCAGACCCAATGCACCAATAGATGTAGATGCACTTTTCACAGCATGTATCTCAGTTTTCAACATTTTGATATCTTTTGTGCCGAAAGACGTAGCTATACTCACCTGTTTGCGAACACTATCTGCATAATATGTCTTAACAATATCGACATAATCATCAAAATCTCCGCCCAGCAAACGTACACCGTATCCCACATCCACACCTTTTATTCGAAGATTATACTCTTCTTTTTCTATTTTCGGTGCCACGATTTCCACGGTTTCTTGCTTTTCTTTTGGTATCCATCTTGCCAATATATCATTCAGCTTTGATATTTCTATCGGCTTTGAGACAAAATCATTCATACCTTCTTTTATAAACAGTTCCTTTGTTCCGGCAATAGCGTTTGCTGTCAGTGCCACAATAGGTAAATTCTCATAATATTCACCTTTCATCTTGCGGATAGCCGTGGTTGCGTCAATGCCATCCATGCCGGGCATCATATGATCCATAAACACTATATCATATCTATTTTTCGTCACTTTTTCTACTGCTTCAATACCATCACTTGCAGTTTCGATATAAAACTCATACGGTCGCATAAGGCCTATTGCTACCTTTAAATTAACCGGGCTGTCGTCTACCACCAGCACCCTAGCATTAGGCGCAACAAACTTTATATTACTTTTGCTCTCGCGATGAGATTTCGATACTTCGTTAAATACCTCGGCCACTTGTATACACTGAACAGGCAACACTATGGTTTCCACTTTATCGTATCCGCTACTCTCATCTCCGCTTGCCATCTCTACTATTCTTGAGCTCAATTTATGCTTTTTCTTCACACTTTGCACTTTTTCCAAATGTAGCGATGGCACGAAAATATAGTCAAATTTATCTTTCGCTATTTTTTCATAAAGTTCCGATTGATTGGTGCATGTATCACAGTGCGAGCCTAGATTTTCTATAGTTTTTTTGATGGAATCGCTATACTCTGTTCTTGGCTCGTATATTAAAGCTGTTTTTTCTTGCGGAACAAAAGCCAGCGGAGTATATTCGTTATATTTTTGCACAATATCCACTGTAAAAACCGAACCCTTGCCGTACACACTTTCTGCTTTTATACTGCCGTTCATCATCTTACACAGGCGCTTTGTAATGGCAAGACCCAGACCGGTGCCCTCAATACTGCGATTTTTCGTTGTATTCACACGTTCAAATTCTTCAAACAATCTGTCCATGTCTTCTTTTTTTATTCCCGAGCCTGTGTCTGTCACCGAAAACGTAAGATGAACCGCCTCTTTGTCTTGGTGTCCCGTCACTTTTAGTTCCACATATCCGCTTTGAGTAAACTTGATAGCATTCGTCATCAAGTTCACCAATATTTGTTTTATACGGCTCTCATCACCTATCATCTTGGCCGGCAATGTGCTGTCAACATACGCAAAAAACGCCAAAGGTTTACTCTCCATGCGCATACGTGACAAGTTAATGATATCATCCAGCAGTTCTGCCAGGCTATATTCTGCATTCACAATGTCCAGCTTTCCGGACTCTATCTTTGAAATATCCAATATATCGTTGATAATAGCCAGCAAGCTTCCACATGCATTTCGAATACCAATGGCGTATTCTGCTATTTCAGGTCGTTTATTTTCCCGCAAAATTATCTCTGCCATGCCCGAAATTGCATTCATCGGTGTGCGAATTTCATGGCTCATATTGGCAAGAAAGTTACTTTTTGCCTGCGAGCTCATCAAAGCTTCTTCATGGGCAATCCGCAATTCTTCGTCTGTTTCCACCTTACGCAAAGCATTTGCAAACAAAGAACCACTGATCACAAGCATGTTTTCCTCAACTTCGGAAAACAGTATTTCTTTTTCATGGTTAAAAATGGACATAAATCCCCATGGTTCGCCATTTATGTAAATAGGCGACATAATAAACGCCTTTATGTCTTGCAAGCGCGCTATCAAAACTTCCACAGGCGAAAGATCCCTGCTAAGCATATTAAGAGTTTCATCTTTTTGCACAGACTCTATTAATCTTGGAAAACGTGTTTCATATCATTTGCGATCATTTGGCTGATCGTCATAAAAACCACGCTCGTAAAACTCCTCTTTTTCATCGTTTGTGAACATTCCACCTGTTATCTCGGAAAGATCCATTCCCTCTAAAGCATCCATAACTTCTGATTTTGAAAAAACAAACTTGAAGTTTTGCTGATGCGGTGGATAAAAATAAAGTTTTCCGTCTACACACACGTTGCGCCACACCATAACACTCTGGTTATTTATGGCATTCCCCAGCTCTGTTAGGCAGTTTTTCACTGTCTCGTCCACATCTGCCATATTGTCCAGCGCCATCAAATCTTGGGATATTTTATTTACAGCCAGCAGCATTTTATCCTGGTTCACCAAGGTTTCAGTTCTTAATTCGATATCTTCTTCCAGCTTCACTTTATACATTTCCAGCTCTTCTAAAGCTAAAGCCAAGTCATCTTTTGAACGTTTCAGCTTGTCGATGTTCAGGTGGCCGCCAAGCATACGAACAGCATCGCCATCGCTGTTTCTCTCCACCACTTTTCCCACATCACGAGTCCACACAAATGTTCCGTCTTTGTGTTTCATGCGCATCTCGCACTCGTATTCAGGCGTTTCGCCCGCAACATAGCTGCCCAGCATTTTGTTGGTATATTCCAAATCGTCCGGATGAATCATGCTTTCCCACTCTTCCAATGACCCATTTATATCATTTTGAGTGTATCCCAGCATCTTCAAATATTCTTCGTTATAGCTGATACGATTACCCACAATATCCCAGTCCCATGTACCAAACTGTGCCACGGTAAAGGTAAGCTCTAATATCTCTTGATTTTCACGCAGTTTATCTTCTGCCAGCTTTATTCTGGTGATATCTTGCAGCACCCCACACAAAACAAGGGGTGTGCCGTCCTCGTCAAACTCTATAACGCGTCCTTTATCATGCCCCCAAATAACTGTTCCGTCTTTTTTCACCATACGGAACTCGGCTTCATAGTTTTCCATTTCTCCCCGCACGTGCTTTTCCACAGCTATATTTGCCATGGGTAAATCCGCCGGTAAAAGCATGTTTTCCCATGTTTCCACAACAGGCTCAAGCTCACTTAGCTCATAGCCCACTATTTCGGCCCATTCTTTACTGTAGTGCACCTTACCGGTTTGCAAAAACCACACCCAAAATCCAATTTTAGTGATGGAAACCAGCTCATATATTTGTTCCTCTGATAAACGATCATCCCAGTTGCTTTTCATTCTCATTTCTCCTTAAAGAGTTCCGAGGTTTTTAAAATGCATTTTAACAACACATATTTTTCAAATAATGAAAAACTTGTAGCGAATGCCTGGCTCCTTCAAATGGGAATCATGCCCGAAAGGCATGGGTTTGGCTATGCATACGACTCTGAAATAGACTTAAATGTATCTGCGATTTCTACAAATACGTCTATCAAAATCGGATCAAAATGAGTGCCTTTATCTTTTAAGATTATTTCCATAGCTTCTTCGTGAGGTAGCGCCACCTTGTATGGCCGCTCAGATATCAACGCGTCATACACATCAACAATAGCCATCATCCTACCACTGATAGGAATCTCTTCCCCTTTTAGGCCATTGGGATATCCGCTTCCATCCCATTTCTCGTGATGTGTCATGGCAAACTCTGCTGCCACTCGTAAAAATTCCGCACTTTGCACGTTCATTGTAGCCTTTAATATAGTCTCCGCACCTATAGTGGTGTGTGCTTTTATTATGTCAAACTCTATCGGGGTCAGCCTGCCTTCTTTCAGCAATATACTATCAGGTATGGCTATTTTGCCCACGTCATGCATCTGCGAGGCCTGCGAATACAGCTCAGGATCAAGACCACGTATGGTTTCCTCATACACTTTCTTTTCAAACATCTTTTCCATCAGCAGCTTCAAATAATCACGTGTACGTAAAATATGCTCGCCTGTGGAGCCATCCCTTCTCTCCACCACATCGGATAACGCATGCACAACAGCATACTGTAGCTCGGTGATTTCCTTGGTTTTATCCATCACCATTTTTTCCAAGTTAATGCTATAGTTTTGCAGCTCACTTTGCTGACGAGACAACTTCATATGAAGCTCTACACGTTTTAACAGCAAAGGGAATGAAAACGGCTTTATTATATAGTCCATCGCGCCCAAATTCAGCCCTTCGTACTCGCTGTTGTTATCATCTTTTGCCGTCAAAAAAATGACAGGTATATCACACACCGGCGCAGGCATTTCTTTTATTAATTTTATCACTTCAAAGCCATTCATGCCGGGCATCTCTATGTCTAGCAATATAAGGTCCGGCTTTATCTTAGACAATATCGCCAGCGCTTTTTCACCGCTTGGAATTAATATGACCTCATATTTTTGCTCAAGTGCTTTCCGAGCAATGTTCAAGTTAGTCACATTATCATCCACTATCATTATTTTGTTTTTTGTATTTCCCGCCATACACTCTACGCTCCATCAGTCATATACTGTATATACTCGTCTTTAATTCACCATACAAATTTATACCGTGTAGCAAAAATCAACACCCTATGCAAAACAAAAATATATCTGCGCAAACAGATATATATATTATATGACATTTTTTCACATTTGAACAGAGAATTAATGATTTTTTTGTTGAATTTTCACATTTTTTTAATTGTTCCACATAAAACACCGACAACCCTCTGTGCAAAACCATCACACCGAAAGTTGTCGGTATTAAAATTATTTATTCTGTTACTAATATTACACCATGCGAGTCAAAATACTCTTTAAACTTCTCGCCCGGATCTTTGTCTGTTATCACATAATTGAACTTGTCCAGCTTTGCATATGTTAGCAAAGCCACGCGGTTGAACTTAGACGAGTCTGCTACTAATATCGGTGTTTTGGAAATCTCCACTATCGATGTTTTAATAATCAATTCACCCGAGGTGGTGTTTGTGGCACCTTGATCGATTGAAACACCGGTGGTACCCATGAAAGCCTTGTTTATATTGAAGCGCGATAAATTCTCCAAATCGCAAAATCCCGATGAAAGGCATGCTGTTTTTGTATGCAGTTGACCACCAAAACAAATAGTGGTAAGGTTGGGATAATCCATACATATGCTAATGGCTTTTAGGTTGTTTGTCAAAACCGTAACGCCTGTTCTATCTTTCAAATGCGGAATCATGTGCACGGTGGTTGTCCCAGAGTCAATAAAAATAACGTCATTGTCTCGCACAAACTCAGCTGCCAGTTTACCCATATATGCCTTTTCGTTGGTAAAGGCTATGTCGCGCTCATTGTATGACCGCAGGCGGTTAGATGTTTGGTTTATCATCCTCACGCCGCCATACACTTTTTCTATCGAGCCCATCTCAAGCAGCTCACCCATATCTCGCCTGACAGTACTTTTCGATTTATTAAACACTTCACATAGCTCATCCAATGAAACAAAATCTTTTTTTGCAATATATTCTTTCATATCTTGCAAGCGTGCGTACTTCACATTATCACTCCTTTATTTATCACACATTATGTCCCTTTGAGAATATTATACGTCTTCCTATTTCACATTGTCAATAGTTATCCATCATGTATTCAATATTTCTACATTTTTGGCAAATGTTCCATCGAGATGACTATTTAAAGAACACTTCATGGTGAACATGACTATCATTATTGCTCATACTGTTCATTTTTAAACTTCTTATATACCCACAGCATCCCAAAACACCTTGCTTTGCCATTGTTCCTCAAACTTAGCAAATGACACATTTATATCCACTTCAAACTATGTTATAATTATAAAAAAACTATAGGAAGATATATATGAGCTCATTAAAACATTGTCCATTTTGTGGTGGTATTGCACGTTTTTCTGTAATTCCCGGGCACGGATACTCTATTTTATGTCACCAATGCGGTGCCTTAGCGGTGCTTTCCACCAGCACGCAGCAGCGAGTTCTTGCCGATGCTTGGAACCAAAGAGCGGTGCGTCATAATTTTTCAGTCAAAAGTTCAATCTCACCTTGTCCTTTTTGCGCCACTCGCATGGAGCTTGGCACTGTGGACGAAAAGAAAAGTATAATCCAATGTCACAGGTGTGGGATGATGATTTCTTTTGTTGGTAGCACAAGCTTTTCCCAGACAGCCTCTCGGTGGAACAAACGTTCTTCATAGTTTATCACTACCAAGCATACTATTTAAAGGAAGTCTTATTATGAATGTATACGATTTTGATGATACAATTTACGCCGGAGACAGCACCATGCACTTTTATCGGTTTTGTGCAAAGCATTATCCCAAGGTGTTGTTGGCTTTACCAAAGCAGATATTGGCGGTAATAGGCATGAAAGTGGGTATTTTGTCCAGAAACACCGCCAAAGAATTGGCTTTTTCTTACCTCAAGTGGGTGCCTGATATCTCCAGTGCACTATCTTTATTTTGGAACGAGCATCGCAAAAACCTAAAAAGTTGGTATCTTACTCAAAAGAAATCCGACGACGTTATTATCTCAGCCTCGCCTGAATTTGTCCTAAAGCCTATTTGCGACGAGCTTGATGTGCGCCTTATTGGTACTTGTGTGGACCCACGCACCGGAAAATTCCAAGGGCCAAACTGTCGCAACAAAGAAAAAGTTGTTCGGTTTTATGCCGAATATCCCGGCGCCGTTATTGATGATTTTTATTCAGACAGCGCTGTTGACACCCCTTTGGCCGAGCTTGCAAAAAACGCTTTTCTTGTGAAAGATGACAGTATTTCCAAATGGACTTTTAGCTAAATATAAGTATGTCTTTAAATTATATTATTACATATTAAAGGAGATTTTTATGAAAAACTACGATTCTGCTATGCTTGCGAAATCAGCACTCGAGGCCCGAAATCTTGCCTACATACCGTATTCAAACTTTGCGGTAGGTGCAGCATTACTTGCCGAAAGCGGTAAAGTTTATCTTGGTGGCAACATTGAAAATTCCGCATACAGTGTTTGCAACTGCGCCGAGCGCACAGCACTGTTCAAAGCTATCAGTGAAGGCGAGCGCAATTTTGTCGCCATTGCGGTATGTGGCGCCCCAAAAGACCACGATGTCACCACTCCGTTGCCATTTTGCAGTCCTTGTGGTGTGTGTCGCCAGGCCCTCAGCGAGTTTGTTTCGTCCGATTTCCCTGTACTGCTGGTGTATTCCGAGGACAAATATGATACATTCACATTGGGTGAGCTATTGTCTCATAGTTTTGGTCCTGATAACTTGAAATAATTTTTTGCTATTATTTGCCATATTATATAATCCACAGGCTAAAAATTTGTAACTATTTGTAATGGCATTGTAATGTGTACACAATTGATATTTTGACGTGAATGCGCTAATATGAAGTATAATAGTACGTTTTATTTATTCTATCATACTTCATATGAAAGGAGCGTTTTTATGGCAAAGCGGATACGTGTTTTGGTTGCAATTTTGCTTTTGTTTGTTTTATCATCATGTTCTGTTTTGTCCCAGCAATCGCTCCCTGTACCTTTAGAAACAAGCTCTGAGGCCGGAGTAGAAAGCCAAAAACCCGGTGCAGAAATTGCTCTCATTACCACTGACCAGCGCTTGTCTTCAACAACCGGCCAAAACATTTGGAACACATTGTCTCGCTTTTCGGGCGAAATCGGATCTTCCGCTGTTTTCTACACTGCTGAAAGCGATAACGAAGACGGCATCACCTCTACCCTTGAATTAGCCGTGAAAAGTGGCGCCCAGCTTATCATCACCATGGACGGTATTGTGACAAAAAGCATCTCGTTAATGAGTGGCAGATATCCTAATGTGAATTTTATTTTTTTAGATTCATCATGTGATATTACTTTGACAGAAAACACTGCCCTTGTCACTTTTTCGCCTGAGGAAGCCGGATGGCTGAATGGATATGCAGACGGCTCAAATACTAAAAACACTTATGCTTACATCTCTGCCGACAATGATTTTTCACAAAGTTTATCCCTCGGTTATGCCCTGGGTCTTGATATGGCTATTCACTCATCCCTTTATCCAGATGTAGATTACCAGACCCTACTTGATCAGCCGTCACTTCTTAATGTTTTGTATGGGCTGACTTTTTCAGAAATTGATGATATATCTTCACACAGTATATCTGAGGCTTTTTCAGCCATCCAAGACGGTGTCGATTCCATGTTTGTCGCCTTGCCCTTCACTTCAGATTTCAGTATGCTTGAAAACACTGTGCTTTCCGGTATCGAGATCACCTCTTTGCCTCAATACGATGTAGTAGCAAACGTGATGTTTGACCCAAGGCGTATTTTGGAGGATGTTTTGCTTTTATGGCACAACCAACGTTTCCCATCTACGGAAACCTTCATCGGTACTATTGCAGACGGTGACTTGACCATTGATGTATCTGACATGCCGGATTTTTCAAGTGAGCTATTAAATATTTACGAAGAGAAAGCTGTAAGATCAACAATCAACACCCTGCTTTTACCAAACGAATATGATATGCTCCCTTTGCTTGAAGAGCTTCCTTTACGGCATATCGCATATGTGAACGCTTCCGCAGATATCGCCACCCAATAATCATTATCTTTGCCGCTATTGCACATTTGTGTGATAGCGGTTTTTCTGTTTCTTTTTATTCTTTTTCTTGTAATGACTATTTTTCGAGGATTTACGACTATTACACTTTGATAGAATTGTTTACCTACCTATTTTATCTTGTTTTACTTGTTTCAATACGGCAAATAAAACTTAAAAGGAGTGTTACAGCATGGAAAATAAAGAAAAAACCACCAATACTGCTTCATCATCGAATGAAACTATTTCTACTGATGATTCAACCTCAAAAAGCGCTACTGTGTCATATACACGCAAAAAAACCGAAGAGTTGCTATCTGATGTGGGTGCAAAAATAGCTGATGCCGAAGAAATTGCCAAAGAAATTATAAAACTGGAAGAAAAACAAAAGGACGACCTCATTAAAGCGCAAGAAGAGGTAGCCCATATATATGAAATCTTAGAATGAATTTAAATCTATATTTAAAATCAAGCCAAAACAATATAATAAGGCAATACAACCTCTGTTTACTTAAAACTGAGTATATTGCCTTTTTAAAATGCTTATTTAATGTTATTTTCCTGTTTTTCGTCTTTTTTGCTTTCAGCTTCTTTCAGCTCTTGCAGATGTTTTTGACACTCTTCCAGCTCAGGATGATATTTTTCTGCCGGATATACGAACTTGTTTACCAGCCACGCCACAACAATCCCAAGCACAGTATATGCAAACCGAAGCCCTGAATAGACAATCGCCTCTTGTAGCGACATTGCCGGTGCAAAAGCTAAAATAATAAATATTGCACAGCACAACAGCACCGAGCCGGGCCTGTTTATTTTATTGCAAACAATGATGATTACAATAATAAAAAACGGCATTAGTAACAGCTTGAGAAGTAAATACCACTGTGGAAAAATCGAATAAAGCGTAAGCACTATCGCACCTGCGAAAAAGCTTATGGTGGTGGCAATTATCCTGTTTATACCCATTTGCATTGTGTCGTGTGAAGTTGGCATCATGCAAATCACAGTCGCTATACAACTGTGTACACCCAGCTCTATATCTCCGGGAGTGTAAGCATCAACAAGTAAGCATAAAAATACTGCCAATGCTGTTTTTAGCATACGTGCGCCGATATGAATAGTTCCTAACTGCACCTAAAATCACCTCTTTGGGTCGTTGTATCTTCATAAACCTATGAATCCCAATACATCATACAACTATTCCACGCCTACACCCTTAAAGTATCAATAAGTACCGCTTGTTTTATACCCCTTTAGTACAATCCTCGCCTACAAAATGAAAAACACAGGCAAACACCTGTGCATCACTTAAAAAAACAGACCCACCTTGCCGTCTGTGACCAAGTTATAACCCACTCAACAAGAAGTAGGGTGGTGCCCTGCTACAAGGTTCACGCTCCCTTCATCCGGTAAACCGGGAGGTCTGCCATCCGCTTGCGGACACGGGCTCCTTTTATATAACCAGTAGGATAAATATAGTCACATCAAATCGAACAAGGCAGGATAAAAAAGCAATAATGATGCCCGCCTTTATTTTGTTAGCTCGTCCATATCAATATCATATACTTCTTTCAGACGTTTTAAAAACATCTGGCCGGATTTATGAAGTTCTTCTTCGTCTTCTACAATATCTACATATTCTTCGTTGTTTTCGTCATATCCAACACGCATTATCAGCATTTCAGCGTCCTGCTCAAGACGTGTTTGAGGATCTTCGTCCCATGCTACCACGGCAAGATAGCGCTGATCATCCATATCAGCCGCATCCAACACCTCAAAAGTATGCTCGTGGCCATCTTCGTCTTCCAGCGTCAGCAAATCCGGTTCATATTCTTCTTCTAAACCGACATTATCTTTGGTAATATCGCTCATGGCCATCTCCTCTGGGACACATTATTTTTGTGTCTTTCTTATATATTAATGATACTAAAACTTTCCCCTTGCGTCAAGTCACATTCTTATTTTCTATTTATGTTTTTCTTTTCCGCGCAGGCATAAATATGGTATAATTAATGTATAAATCATGAAAAATAAAAGGGGATGACATGCTCTTGCGGAAAATTGCCGCCATTATGTTATTATTATCTATATGCCTGCTTTGCGCATGCCAGGGCAGCGCCGCTTCCAGCGACGTGGTCACTGTAGGTGGTAGCACCAAACGTGATACCATTCAAAGTGAAAGTGTGCAGTTTTCACCGCCGGGTGACGATGAAGTATATGCTACCATCACCACAAACCACGGCGATATCCGTGTGATACTATATCCGCAGTATGCTCCGCTTGCTGTTGAAAACTTCTGCACTTTAGCCACTCTCGGCTTTTACGATGACACTGTTTTTCATCGTATCATAGAAGATTTCATCATCCAAGCCGGAGATGCCACCGGTAGTGGGCTTCAAGGTTCCACCATTTGGGGTACACCTTTTGCAACCGAAAGCACAGATCTGCTTCGCCACTATTCCGGCGCTTTATGTGTAGCTGCTGTAGACGGAGAAGAACTTGCAGGTACATCGCAGTTTTACATAGTGGCAACACCACAAAATGTTTTAGACGAGACCGCTTTGCAAACAATGCAAACTGCCGGCTGGTCGCAAGAAGTGATAGACACCTATGCCCAAGCAGGCGGTGCGCCATATCTTGATCACACTGATACTGTATTCGGCCAAGTAATCGCCGGCATGGATGTAGTTGACGCTATTTGCAGTGTATCTGTAGACGAAAATAGTTATCGGCCAAAAAATGATATCATCATTGAAAGCATCACCATTGAAAACTACCCAACACAGGGTATGCTCAGCCCACCGTCTGAGCGTGAGCCTTTGGACATTCCCGAGCCTGCTACCGCTTCACTTCCTGCTGTGGCTGTGCCGTCTTCTGAGGCCACTTCATCTTCTAGCTCTACATCCACACCACCTTCATCTTCCATGCCCTAGCTTGGTTTATTTCACCACTTTCATGCACCAAACTCTGTAAAGGAAGGACTAACTATGCTTAAGAATGTTTTTCGCATTTTTCTTTCGCGCACATTTTGGTTTGTCTTTATTTTTCTTTTGCAGATAACATTTTTTCTTAGTCTCATCTACTGGTTTGCCAACAACGGCATCTTTACTTATTTGTTTTTAGTAGTACTCAGCGTGGCGATTTTAGCGATTGTTTTAGCTCAGGACAAGGTAAATCCCGCATACAAGCTTATGTGGACTTTTGTGATATTACTGCTACCTTTATTTGGGGCCGGCATGTATATTTTATGGGGTCACAGGCATGTTCCGCGCCGCCATAAAGCTCGTATGCAAACAATATCAGCAAAATACAACTCTACCATGCGTCAAAATCCCAACGTAATAACAGCTCTGCGTCAAAACCGCCCCTACCTTGCGCAAAACGCCCACTACCTATGGACATATGCAAACTCGCCTGTTTACCCTGCCGATTGCAGTGAGTTTTACCCTATTGGCGAAGAATTTTTCACATCTTTTTTGGAAACCCTCAAAGATGCAAAGCACTTTATTTTTATGCAATATTACATCTGGCAGCCGGGGTATATGCTGGACAGTGTTTTGGATATTTTAAAACAAAAGACACGTGAAGGTGTAGAGGTTAGAATCTTATGGGACGGTGTTGGTAGCCTTCTCACCTTGCCTAAAAAGACCATTGAAGATATGCAAAACCATAACATACAATGCTGTGCATTTTTGCCGCCACGTCTCACATGGCGCATTTCTGATTATGCCATTCTTAATCATCGTGACCACCGTAAGCTAACCGTCGTGGACGGTGTTGTAGGGTTTTTTGGCGGTCTAAACTTTGCAGACGAATATATAAACCATATCCGACGTTTCGGCCTTTGGAAAGACACTGCTTGCAAGATTACAGGCGAGGCTGTGTATTCTTTAACCACCACATTTTTGCAAGCGTGGGACTTTGCCAGCGACACCGACAACAATCCTTTAGACTACTTTGTACCCGGCGAAAACCTGCCCGAGAGCTTTTGCGATGAAAAAGGATATGTTCAGCCTTATTGGGACTCTCCACTGGACGATGAAAACGTCAGTGAAAACTCTTATTTGAATATCATTAACCAAGCCACTGATTATGTGTATATTTGCACTCCGTATCTGATACTGGACCACGAAATGATAACAGCTCTCACCTTGGCGGCTAAAAAAGGCGTGGATGTGAGGATATTAACACCCGGCATCCCTGACAAAAAACCTGTGTTTTGGGTGACGCAAAGCTACTATCCTGTTTTGCTGGAAGGCGGCGTACGCATTTTTGAATACACGCCGGGCTTTGTGCATGCAAAGATGTATGTCTCTGATGACAAAGTGTCTATTGTCGGTAGCGCAAACATGGACTATCGCAGCTTGTACCTGCATTTTGAAAACTGTGTAGCTTTTTATACCGGGCACGTGGTTTACGACACAAAAAAAGACATGCTTGACAGCTTTTCTCAGGCACATGAAGTCACCTTACAAGAAACTGAAAACATATCATTCTGCAAGCGTATTTTACAAACAGGCGCAAAATTTTTCTCGCCATTGTTGTAGCCAAAAGTTCTATGTGCAAGGAAGTGCCGTGCCGTAAGGCGTTCGCCTTACAAAACGCACTTGCGAAGTTTTAGGGCCTTGGGCTAAATAAAAAACGGATTCGTTTTACATCAGTTTGGCTAGCCACAAGAAAGGATAAAGGTAGTATAACATGGAGCCCATTACTCAAAAAAAAGAAAACACCTTCTTTGATGATTTTGCCGCCAGGATGGGTGTGAATGTAGATTTGCTAAACCGCTTTGTGCTGGAATATAACAATCTGCAAATAATCTATCGCAGTGCCATTCGTGAAGTAAGCACCAGGCTGGAAGTGTTGGACGATGAGTTTTCATTCAGGCACAAGCGAAACCCCATCCACAGCATCCAAACACGCCTGAAAACGCCACGAAGCATAATGGAAAAAATGGGTCGTAAGGGTCTGGTTCCTTCCATTCGCCTGATACGAGAAGAGCTAACAGACGTTGCCGGTATTCGTGTTATTTGCCCTTATGTCGAGGATATCTACCGCATGTCTGATTTACTTTGTGCCCAAAACGGCGTAGAGTGTATCGAAAAAAAAGACTTTATCATGGCACCTAAAGAAAGTGGCTACCGCAGCCTTCACTTAGTGGTAACAGTACCTGTGCGCTTTTCTGATGGAGAACAGCAAGTTCCGGTGGAAGTTCAAATCCGCACCATAGCAATGGATTTTTGGGCCAGTCTTGAGCACGAGCTTCGCTATAAATCCGACACAGAGCTTACCCGTGATGTGACAAAAGAACTGAAAGATATGGCAGAAACTATATCACAGCTGGATACACGCATGCAGGAAGTTTATGGTAAGATAGGAACTATTGAAAATAAGTCTAGCAACTTATAATACCAATCTAAAATATTTCACTTTATAGCCGCAGTGTATATCTACTCGTTTTGGGTTAGATATACACTTTATTTTTGCGCAAGTTTCGCTTGTAGCTCGGCCAGTTTCTTTTCTAGCTCGTCCATTTTTTCTTTCACTATATTCGGATAATCTCTTTGGTCTAAATCTTCACTGGGCACACATTTTTTGCCGGCACGACGCACCACAACGGCAGGACTGCCCACTGCAGTGGAGTCTTTTGGCAAGTCAGACAACACCGTGCTGTTTGCCCCTACCCTGCTGCCTTCCCCTATCACCACCGGGCCCAGCACCTTCACCCCTGCGCCCAAAAGCACATCGTTCTCTATAGTCGGGTGCCGTTTCCCAACATCTTTTCCTGTACCGCCCAAGGTAACACCGTGATAAATCGTCACGTTATCGCCTATTTCTGCTGTTTCACCAATCACCACTCCGGCTCCGTGGTCTATAAACAAGTGCTTACCCACCGTAGCACCCGGATGGATTTCAATATTGGTAAAGTTTCTACCCATTTGGCTGACAAACCTTGCCCAAAAAAGCCTACGATGCTTATACAGCCAGTGTGCTATTCTGTGATAAATAAGGGCATGAAAACCAGGATACAGCATAATTACTTGCGCCATGCTACCTGCCGCCGGATCCTTCTTTAAAATGTTTTTCCCGTCACTCCAAATTCCCATACATATCCTCTTTTCTTTGATATCAGCTGTTTATTTTTGAAAATACCATGGCATAAGCGCATATAAAAACACCCGAAGCTATTGCTCCGGGTGTGAAAGTCAGCACAAAAACAAGTGCTACTGGCTTTGCCGGAGCAACATGTTTGTACAACAATACGCTAATTTTTTCATCATTTGTTGCTCCTTTCACCTGTTTTTATCAAAATCAGCATACCATATATCTCATCCAGCGTCAAGCGATAAACACACTTTAGCGCATATTTATATGGTGCCTCTTTTACAATATTTCATTAAACTATAAGGCTTTTGCCTTCCATCTCGGCAGGTTGTGGCAAGTTCATCAGCTGCAAAATAGTGGGTGATAAATCTGCCAGCACGCCGCCTTCACGCAGTTTCACGTCGCCCAGGCCAATGGCTACCAAAGGCACAGGATTTGTGGTATGCGCAGTAAACGGGCTACCGTTTGGCTCATACATTTTGTCGGCGTTGCCGTGGTCTGCGGTAAGCAGCACGCATCCGCCGGCTTTTAGCACAGCGTCAACCACCTTGCCTGTGGCTGTGTCCACAGCCTCTACGGCAGACTTTGCGGCATCAAACACGCCGGTGTGACCCACCATGTCGCAGTTGGCAAAGTTCAGGATAATCACGTCATACTTGCCACTTTCCACACGGCTTACGCACTCGTCAGCCACTTCAAAAGCACTCATTTCAGGTTGCAAGTCATATGTAGCTACTTTAGGACTGTTGATAAGCGCCCTGTCTTCGCCTTCAAACGGTGCTTCCACACCGCCGTTAAAGAAGAAGGTAACATGAGCATACTTCTCAGTTTCGGCAATCCTCAGCTGGGTTTTACCCTGCTCTGCCAAGTAAGCACCCAGCACATTATCAAGGCTTTGTGGTGGGAACGCCACTGTCACATTAGGCATAGTAGCGTCATATTGTGTGAAGCACACATAATTTAGCGGGAAGAAACCGTTTTTGCGAGCAAATCCATCAAAGTTTTCATCCACAAATGTACGTGTGATTTCCCTTGCACGGTCAGGGCGGAAGTTGAAGAAAATCATGGAGTCGCCGGAAGATATTCTGCCGCCTTCACAAGTAACGGCAGGTATCACAAACTCGTCTGTGACATCGTTTGCGTAAGATGCCGCCATCACGCTTAAAGGATCCACCACTTTGCCGGCTTCACTCTCGCCATATACAAACGCAGCATATGATTTTTCCACACGTTCCCAGCGGTTATCCCTATCCATAGCATAATAGCGGCCTGTAATGGTAGCTATTTTGCCCACACCAATTTCTTGCATTTTAGCGTGCAGTTCTTCAATAAAGGCTTTGCCGCTGTCGGGTGGCACATCGCGTCCGTCCATGATAGCATGCACATACACTTCGCTCAGGCCTTTTTCTTTTGCAAGCTCTAGCAGTGCATACAAATGTGTGTTGTGGCTATGCACGCCGCCGTCAGACAAAAGACCCATCAAATGCAGGGCTTTTTTGTTTTGAACAGCTGCCTCTACCGCCGCTACCAGTGCGCTGTTTTTAAAGAAGTCGCCGTCCTTTATGGACTTTGTGATACGGGTAAGCTCCTGATACACAATACGGCCTGCGCCGATGTTGGTATGGCCCACTTCACTGTTGCCCATTTGGCCATCGGGCAAGCCCACGTCCATGCCGGAAGCACCAATCAAAGTATGTGGATATTTCTCGAAAATAGCATCAAGATTCGGTGTGTTGGCCGCCATGATAGCATTGCCATAATCACTTGGATTGTGTCCGAATCCATCTAAGATACAAAGCATTACAGGTTTCATTCTGAAAATCTCCTAATAAGTTGGGCAACTATATAAAATATATGTCGCCTTTTTGTTGCAAAGAGCCGCCGCAAACACCTGCGACAGCTCTTTTTTTAAATACTGTTTATACCGAAGCAGCTTTAATGATAGCAGTAAAGTCGGCAGGTTTTAGGGATGCGCCACCGATAAGGCCGCCGTCTACATTGGGCTTGCCCAAAAGTTCTGCGGCATTTTCAGCGTTCATGCTGCCACCGTACTGGATGGTGACAGAATCAGCCACATCTTGAGAATACAGCTCGGCCAGTTGCACACGGATAGCTGCGCACACTTCTTCGGCTTGGTCGGAAGTAGCTGTGCGGCCTGTGCCTATAGCCCACACCGGCTCGTAAGCAATGATAACTTTTTTCATCTCGTCTGCGCTAAAGCCTTGCAAAGCGATTTTTGTTTGCAAGCGGATCAGGTCTACTGTGATACCTTGCTCACGCTCTGTCAGGTTTTCACCTACGCAAATAATAGCTGTGATGCCTGCATCAATAGCAGCTTTTGCACGTTTGTTCACGGTTTCGTCTGTTTCGCCAAAATATTGACGACGCTCGCTGTGGCCTACGATAGCATATTTTACGCCAACTTCAACCAACATGTCGGCAGAGATTTCGCCTGTGAAAGCACCACTTTTTTCAAAGTGCACGTTTTGAGAAGCCACACCAATGGCTGAGCCTTGTGTTTTTTCCACAGCAACACTCAGATCAACAAAAGGAGCGCCTACTACAACATCGCAATCAGCGCCTGCAACAAGGGGTTTCAGTTCTTCAATAAGTGCGGCAGCAGCAGCCGGTCCATTGTTCATTTTCCAGTTGCCGGCAATAACAGCTTTACGTTTGGATTTATCCATGGTTTTACATCCTCTTTCTTATATATGTTTATTTTATTGGCAACCTCTAAATATTCGGGTGCATTTTCATATCGAAGGATTTTTTCGCCAGATTGCTCATAAAGCGAAGCGAATACTCTATGTATTAGTAGGCATTTATGGGAGATATGGCAAAAAAGACAAAAACAGAAAAACGCACATAGATTTTTAGAGGCGCCCTATTAATTAGTCGTTTTGAATAGCAGCAATGCCGGGTAGGTCTTTGCCCTCTAGGTATTCCAGAGATGCGCCGCCACCTGTGGAGATATGTGTCATTTCATCGGCAAGGCCCAGTTGCATTACAGC
This sequence comes from uncultured Oscillospiraceae bacterium, assembly GCA_964367945.1. Taxonomy (GTDB): domain Bacteria; phylum Bacillota; class Clostridia; order Oscillospirales; family Ruminococcaceae; genus JAAYCI01. The sequence continues at coordinate 19,810 of CAYIZZ010000020.1, forward strand.
CGCAGCAGAGTCACCACCACCGATAACTGTGGTAGCAGATGCGCCGGCCATAGCTTTTGCCACTGCCAATGTGCCTGCATTCAGCACGGGGTTTTCAAACACGCCCATGGGGCCGTTCCAAACAACAGTTTTTGCAGCAGAAACTTCTTCTGCAAACATCTTTTGGGTTTCGGGACCAACATCAAGGCCAAGTTTGCCTGCGGGCACGTCTTTACCACAAACGCCTACTTCGATTTTAGCATCAATGGGGCTTGGGAAAGCATCAGCATAAACGGTGTCTACCGGCAGTAGCAAGCGCACGCCTTTTTCCTCAGCTTTTTTCAGCATATCACGGCAGTAATCCAGTTTTTCATCATCCACCATGCTTGCGCCGATTTCATGGCCTTGTGCTTTAAGGAATGTAAACGCCATGCCGCCACCAATAATCAGTGCGTCCACTTTGTTTAGTAGGTTGTCGATAACCATCAGTTTATCAGCAACTTTTGCGCCGCCCAAAATAGCAACAAAGGGTTTTGCGGGGTTGTTCACAGCGTTGCCCAAAAACTCAATTTCTTTGCCCATCAAGTAGCCAACAGCGGTAACAGGTACCAAAGCTGCCACGCCCACAGTACTGCTGTGTGCACGGTGTGCGCTACCGAAAGCATCGTTTACATATACATCGCAAAGCTCTGCCAAGTCTTTAGAGAAAGCCTCGCCGTTTTTGGTTTCTTCTGCACGGAAACGAGTGTTTTGAAGTAATACCACGTCGCCGTCTGCCATTTCTGCCACTGCTTTGCGAGCATTGTCGCCCACTACGGTGTCATCGTTTGCAAACACAACGGTTTTACCCAAAAGCTCTGCTAAGCGAACCGATACAGGCTCTAGAGAGAATTTTGCCTCGGGGCCATTTTTAGGTTTGCCTAAATGACTGCACAAAATCACTTTGCCGCCACCCTCTAAAAGTTTTTTGATGGTGGGTAGTGCCGCCACAATACGTGCATCATTTGTGATAGTGCCTTCCTTCATCGGTACGTTAAAATCCACACGTACCAATACGCGTTTACCTCTTACATCAATATCTTCTACTGTTTTCTTTCCAAGTCCCATGTACTGCCATCCTTTCTATATTTAAATCCAATATGTTTGGCCGCATCTACACAAGTGTTCATCCGATCAATTTTAGCGTTTTCTCACACTACTCGGCGGCAAAATCCACATTCAGGCAAAGAATGTTTTTGTTTTTTCTCCTTGTAGAGCGCAAAACCTTCAAAATCTTCTCGTTTTAGCTTGCGCAGGCACTGCCTAGATTTGTACTGACTATTTAAAAATCCACCTCTTGTAGGCGAATAAGAGCCTCTATATACACTTTCAGCGCCAGCATAAACTGCGGTAAATACGCGCCTTCATTTGCAGCATGCTCACTTCCAACAAAGCTTGGTCTTTCTGCATCCATATCGGCCGGGCCATAGCTGACAGCGTTGGGGAAATGCCGTGCATATGTACCGCCGCCCATGGTAAAGGGTGCTATATCCTTGCCGCTGACATCTTTATGTGCAGAAAGCAGCGCCTCGATGGCCGGGCTTTCTGGACTGATATAAAACGGTTTCGAGTCTGACACTTGGGTGTAGTCGGCACCGTATTTTTTGGAAAATTCTGTCAATGTTTTTGTGATATCTTCGCCTGTAGTGGCTGTAGGATATCGTATATTAACCTTTTGATGAAGCGCACCATCTTTTAGCCTAATCACACCACCGATGCATGTAAGTGGGGTGAAACCTTCGCTGACACATCCTATTCCAACAGCTTCACCGGCAGTGTCTTTATGCACTTCACAAAGCATATCAAGGGCAGTTTTTTCATCACCTGTGCATATATTTTTCTCTAAAAGATAGCTCACCAAAAGGCCTATGGCATTTATTGTGCCTTTGGGTTTCGAGGCATGTCCGCTGATACCTGTTGCGTCCAGCCTCACCAGCCCATCACCCATGTCGGTAGCTTTAATGTTATTTGTTCCGGAAAGCTCTGCCACAGTGGCTTTCACCACACACATCGCCTTGTCGGGAATAACATTGGTAAAATCCCCTGCAGAAAACTCTACTATACGGCCACCACTGCCCACAGGCACGGAAAATGTGCCGTCATAAAGGCCTTTTTCACCGTTGCACACCGAAAACTCCGCATCAGGTGAAAAACAAAACAGCGGCGCAGGCTGATTTTCAAGGTAGTAATCAACATCCATCATGCCTGTTTCTTCGTTGCAACCAAAAAGCACACGCAAACCATATCTAAGAGGTACATTAGCTTCTTTTAAGAATTTCGCGGCATATAAGCACAAAATACCGGGGCCCTTATCATCGGCCACGCCGCGTGCAATTATCCAGCCGTCTTTGTTCCTCAACACCAGCGGGTCTGCGTCCCAGCCATCGCCCTCGGGCACAATATCCACATGTGTGATGGTGGCAAGGTATCCACTTTCTTTTCCGGGCAGTTCTGCCCAGCCGACATGACCTTCACCGTCGTTTGTTGCCATGCCCATATCTTTTGCAATGCCCAGCACGACATCCAATGCTTCTTTTGGGCCTTTGCCGTAAGGTGCACCGGGGGCCGGCTCGCCTTGTATGCTGCGCACTGCCACTGACGCGGCAATATCACGCACGATATTATCTTCGTTTTCTTTTATGAACTTGTCTATTTTATCGTTCCACTGCATTACCACAATCCCCCATTTATATCTATAAAAATGAATCACACCAAATAAAGCCGAGCCTAAATTTTACATATAGTTTATCAGGTACTTCACAGGACATTTTGCCACTTGATGTCATATATTCCATTGTCAGTTATTATATCATAGAATCCACCCCCTAGGCAATTTTATAAAAAGGCGTTGTGATTTTTTCGTCATGAAAACTAGTTTTCACATATTTTTATCTGTGTTCTTGCCATAATTCACAAAAGAAGTCAATGCTTGTTGTCTCAAAACAGAAACTGGATTATACTTTAAAAGTATATAATTATTTAAAAACAGATGGGAGGAACTATATGCAGCGATGGTATTTTAGCGAGTTTGTGGCCAAAGCCGGCATTTATTTGATTGCCTCCACTATGTTTATTGTGTTTTTGCTTTTTTTACAAGGAGCACGAGCGGAGGAAGCGACCGCAGCTACATCTGAAAACATATCTGCGTCGTCTGCTGTGCAAAGTGTGCCTGATGTCGAGTCATCAGTGGTATTATCTACACCCCCTGCTTCTTCCAACATTGATACTTCTTTGGCTGACATGCCCGAAAGTGCTTCATTTGCCCAGCCGGACCAAGCAGATGCAAGCGCTGAGCCCACCGCCGAAGAGGCATCTCGCTCACTTATAGAAAAGCCTGATTTCACTTTAGCCGCGGCCAACTTGCCCGAGGTTGATTTACCCGACGAGTGGGAACCTTTTAATGATATGGCAAATGGCACAACAGTGGCAATGTATACGCCAAACTCCGATGTTATTGCTGCCGAAGTGGAGCGCTTGGCCGCCATGGGGTTCACTGTTCCGTCCGATAACCCTGAATTTGTTGGCAGTTATCACACCACTTCATACTGCGCCGAGGTATACCCGCACATATGTGGCGGAAACGGTGTTACTGCATCGGGCACTGTGCCCACACCCGGGCTTTCTGTTGCTGCTGATTGGAGCGTGCTACCTTCAGGCACGTGGATTTACATCGAAGATGTAGGCATACGCAGGGTAGAGGATACCGGAAGTGCCATCAAGGAAAAACGACTTGATGTGGTGCTGGACACTCATGCAAATGCTTTGGCATGGAACGGGTTTGGCTCTCACAATGTGTGGGTCCTTTCCTAAGGCATATACAAAACACAAAACCCGATGCGATTACCGCATCGGGTTTTTACGTGTAGGAAAGTTTATTTGAATTCGGCCTCAGGCGCATCGCATATTGTTTATATGCAACCGAGCAAGCATTTTGCTGATGACGCCGAAAGAGGTGTGTTACCATGTCAAAGTCTCAGGCGCAGGGAATGTGCCTATTTCAAGGAATCAAAAAATGTTGCAAGGGCGCATATTGTTTATATGCAACCGAGCAAGCATTTTGCTGATGACGCCGAAAGAGGTGCGTTACCTGCAGCCTGAGGGTTATTCCCAGAGACCT
>CAYIZZ010000021.1:0-23919 GCA_964367945.1 uncultured Oscillospiraceae bacterium
TGGCAGAAGATGATAAGGGTAGAGTAATTGGTCAAAAAGGTAGTAAAGCACGCGCCATTCGCACCGTAATGAGCGCTGTAGCCTCTAAAGAAGGTAAACGCTCACGCGTTGAAATAGACTAGAGCTTATCTTACGTTCTCATTAAATCATTACTTTTGCCAAAAACATCAGGCGAATGAATCGCATCTATTTCAAGGAAACAAAACTAACCAAGGTTCATACATTTTTATATATGATCTCACAGGTATTTTGTAAATGATACCGAAGTAGGTGTTTTACTTACAGCCTAAAGCGACAATCCCCGCATTTCTTCGGGTTGTCGCTTTTTTTATTATAGCCATATATTGAATTTTTCTTTTTACTATGATATAGTTTTAACCCAAGCAATATTAAATAATAAAGGACTATTTTTCATGAAAGATTTTTTAGAAGTAGGCGAATTTACTACCACACACGGCATCAATGGAGAGCTTCGTTTATATCCTTGGTGTGATGATATTGACTTTTTACTAGGATTCAAAACATTATATTTAGACAAAAACGGAACAAAACCTTTACCCGTTATTTCTTTGCGCCCTCACAAAAACCTATGTATTGCAAAACTTGAAAATGTAAACAGCATAGAAAACGCCCGTGTCTATATAGGAAAAACCGTGTATATAGCACGTAAAGACGCAAAGCTTGCGCCTGATACTTACTTTGTGCAGGATTTACTGGGCGCTAGCATTCAAGACGCCGACAACGGTACACTGTATGGCAAAATCACCGCCATAACCCATCCGGGACGGCATGATGTATACGAAATCGCTATGCCATGTGGCGAGACAGTATTTTTCCCTGCCACACAGCCTTTTCTTGTTGAAACACGCATAGATGACAGCCTAATTCTTGTGCGTCCCATCCCCGGCATGTTTGATCCGGAGCCAAAAAAACCAAAAACACCTCGTAAGAAAAAAAGCACTACCAAAGGAGACAAGGCTTAATGCGCATCGACATTCTTACTTTGTTCCCCGAAACATGCGACACAATGATGAACGAAAGCATTATTGGTCGTGCAAGACGTCTGGAAAAATTCGAGCTATACTGCCACAATATACGTGATTACACCCTAAGTAAGCAAGGCAGAGTGGACGATTACCCTTACGGTGGTGGCCACGGCATGGTAATGCAAGCCGAGCCTATCGCCAGATGCCTTGATACAGTTTTAGAGGAATATGAAAAAGTAAACCTTCCAAGACCCTTGATTTTTTTCATGAGCCCTGCCGGCGCACAGTATACTCAAAAAACAGCAAATAAGCTGGCAAAGCTTTCGGGTCTTGTTCTCGTATGTGGGCATTATGAAGGTATTGACCAGCGTGTTATCGACGAATATGCCGACGGCGAAATCAGCTTGGGCGACTTTGTTTTATCCGGTGGTGAGATTGCCGCACTTGCTGTGGCTGACAGTGTTCTTCGCTTGCAACCCGGTGTTTTGAAGGATCCTGAGGGCTATATGGGCGATAGCTTTTATGAAGGCACATTGGAACATCCGCAATACACTCGCCCTGAATCGTGGAAAAACCGCTCTGTGCCGTCAGTTTTACTATCAGGCCACGCTGCAAACATTCATGCTTGGCGCTGTGGACAAAGCATAAAACGTACACGAGAGCGCCGATTTGATTTATACCTAAATTTACCACCTGAAGTTGCCAGTCCACCTGCCACTTTTCCTAAAAAAAAGAAAAAAAAGTAATATTTTTCACCTTTCTTTTGTGTATTTTTGTTTGGAATGGCCATGTTATATTAACTTCTCTTGTCTACTTTTCACAAATCATTCCCTACATACTCCCACTCTTTCTGTAGGAGTATTCAAACTTCCTGCATTTTGTTGACCTTTACTATAATTTCACGTAAAATATTAGATACAAGGAATGCTTGTTTGAATAAATTGTCAATTGGATTGTATTGTTACATTTGAAAATCCCGACGTAAAAGTATTGATATAAAGATTTGGATTGTTATTGGTTTATGTTTTTAGTTCAGCGGGCAAGGTTGTAAATATAAATGCGGTACACTCCTTGTATTTTCTAAGTGTTATTTACTCTGTATTTAACAGCCAATTGATCTATTCAACAATCAACTATGCGAGATTTTTCTTGCAAGGGAAAAAGGAGATACCAACATGTATGTTAAAGAAGTGACCGTTGAAAACCAAGTGGGGTTGCATGCTCGTCCTGCTACTTTCTTCATCCAAAAAGCAAATGAGTTCAAATCTTCTATTTGGGTTGAAAAAGAAGAGCGCCGTGTTAATGCAAAAAGCTTGCTGGGTGTTCTTTCTCTGGGCATCGTAGGTGGCACTACCATTCGTGTAATTGCTGATGGCGCTGACGAGCAAGATGCTGTAGACGGCTTGGTACGTCTTGTAAGTTCTGGATTTTCTGAATAACAAATTCATTTAGCTATTATGTTATCTCTATGCGTCACCGGTTGCGGTGGCGCATTTTGACTATTACATTATTTTCATGATATTAACCCAACAAGGAGTTTCTTTGTGACCAAGGCCGAATTGTATGAAAAAGCAAAATCATTACCTGTTTTGCCGGGTGTATATATTATTCGTGATAAAGACGACACTATTATTTACATAGGTAAGGCTAAGCGTCTGCGTACTCGTGTTTCCCAATACTTCAGAGACGGCTCTGCCCTTGATGATAAAACACATCGAATGGTCAGCGTGGCATACGGATTTGATGTCATTGTCACCTCTAGTGAGTTCGAGGCTTTGGTCCTTGAATGTAGCCAAATAAAGACACATCGCCCAAAGTATAATATTCTTTTAAAAGATGATAAAGGATACCGATATATCAAGCTGACAAAAGATGTGTGGCCACGTATTTCAGCCGAAAAGCAAAAAGCGGACGATGGTGCCACATATATTGGACCTTACATGAGCGGATATGCCGTCAACCAAATGGTTCAGTCTGTCCTTGACTCGTTTTTACTTCCTCGTTGTACACGGAATTTCCCTCGTGATTTCGGCAAGCAACGCCCTTGCTTATATGCACACATAGGTAAATGTAAAGCATGGTGCACCGGGAAAATCCCTTTGTCTGTTTACTCTCAAACCATACAGAACTCTATGGCTCTTATTCAGCACAATGATACCGAATTGATCAAACTACTAAGCGCTCAAATGTCACAAGCTGCAGAACAGCTGGACTATGAGCGCGCAGCTGTTTTACGTGATCAAATAGCAGCTATCCGCAAAATAGGCGAAAAACAGGTAATTATCAAAAGTGGTGACCAAAACATAGATGTCATTGCTTTTGCAAAAAGTCATGCTGCCGCTTGCGCTTCCATTTTACGTTTTCGAGATGGAGTACTTTGTGATAAAAGAGAATTTATATTTCACGATACAAATTCTATCGATACTTTAGCAGAAGAATTCATTCCAAGATATTATCTTGATGATGATACAGATATTCCACGTGTTATTGCCACAGATATTCCACTACCTGACGAAGAGCTGCTTATGAAATTATTAAGTGAGAAAAGCGACTCGTCTGTGCGTATATACACGCCGAAGCGTGGCGATGTGCGCAAACTTACGGAAACCGCCTATATTAATGCTGTGGAAAGGCTTGCCCGAGAAGGCGGCCGGACTAAAAAAGAAGAAAAAATACTAGACGAAATTGCCGGATTGCTCGGTCTTTCAGGCCCACCACTTATTATTGAAAGTTACGATATTTCCAACTGGGGCGATGGTAGCAGTGTATGTGGCATGGTGGTTTTCCAAAACGGAAAACCTTATAAAGCAGGGTATCGTCGTTTCCAGATAAAAACTGTTAGCGGCACAGATGATTACGCCAGCATGTCCGAGGCGTTGCTTCGAAGAGCAGCAGAATTTGACAACGGTGCAAGTGGTCAATTTGGAGTAAAACCTGATTTGATTTTGCTGGATGGCGGCCGTGGCCAAGTATCTGCAGGAGCACATGTTTTACAAAACACCGGCCTTTCTGATGTTCCTTTATTTGGCATGGTAAAGGATAATAAGCATCGCACAAGAGGCATAATTACTAAAAGTGGTAGCGAAATCACATTATCCATGCATCGTGGCCCATTCACTTTCATCACCGGTATTCAAGACGAAACACATCGTTTTGCCATTAATTATCAGCGTAAAAAGGCAAAAGGCAAGGCATTTTCAGGCACCCTCACCACCATCACCGGCGTAGGGCCTGCTACGGCAAAATCTTTGATGGCACACTTTAAAACATTACGTGCCATTTCCGACGCATCTATAGATGATCTTTCCTCGGTCAAGGGTGTAAATCGCACCGCTGCAAAGGCTGTTTACGAGCATTTTCACAATGAAAACATATAACCATTTTCATTTGCCATAAGCGAAAGGAGCTTTTTTATGCGTATTCGTTATGTCGGTCGTGACAACCGTACCCGTGTGGTGGTGGCGAGCAGTGTCAAGTTTTTATCAGACGGCTTTAAAGCTACTGATAAAAAAGATGAAATGGACGACAGCTTGCACGGTCCTGTGCTGGTGATACATATCAGCCGAAACAAGGGCGGTAAACGTCTAACCTTGCAAGTGCCTGATGATTTCAACATGGAAGATGCTAAGACTCATCTTTTAGAAAAAGGATGGATAGATTTTTCCGCCTGCACTTTAAAGATGGAAAACCTATATTAAGTAATCTTTTCTTATCTAAAAAGCGTATCCTTGAAACAAAGTGTTTTTGGGCTATATTTTTTATGCAATCTTCACAATTTAACTTGTTTTTATTTTCACTTCATGTTAAAGTGTTTTTAAGTAAAATTATAACCCTTATTCAACGTATATAAATTTGCAATTCACTTTATTGTCGCAAAATGGGAAAGTAGGGTATTAGGCCATCCCACTAGGATATAAATAATCAAAAATCATTTATATCGCTCATGAATTGCATTTACTCCGGAAAGGAAACTATTCATGCCAGAATGTTATACACACATACAAACTGCTATGCAAGCTTTAATACGCAGTGGATACACTGTGGCCAGCACTCCTGCTTTTACGGCCGGAGCTTGTGGAGCTAATCCGTTTTATATGTATCGCATTTTAAAACGCAAACATACTCATGATTTAGCTGCTGTTGCTACAAGAATACGTAGTGAAAACACTGGTAAATTCCTGCGCACATTAATATCATACGCTTCTACCCCTACGCAGCAAAGCTATGCTCTTGGTTTCATTTCACACTACACCACCGAGTGTACTATTTCGCCTTATATTGCTGCTATGTGTGAAGAAAATGGCCCGTACAACGAAGAAAATGGTGCTTTTATATTAGCAAATTCCATTGACTCTACTTTATATTACGAAAACTTTAAAACTTATACTGTACCTTTACATGCTTCCACGCCTGTGCTTATCACCGACGAGCTTGCAAGTGTGTGTGTATTATTACGCAACAGTATCGCCAAAGTTTATGGTGTACATATCCCCATTTTAGCTTTAGCAGATGCATTTCATGATAATGTCGCTGTACGCAAAATGATGTTTAGTAAACCAAAAATTAAAAACATTTACTTAAAGTTGCGCGAGCCTAAAAAAATGCCTGATGGTGTGGGGCCTCTTTCATGTCGCATGCAGCCGGCATCTTCTTTGCGTCAACTTCCTGATACTTGGACAAATCCTTTTTCCGGCGAGACTATGAATCTCACCTTTTCCGAAGTAGTTGCGCTTGCTCAGCAAACAGCCGCTGTTTGCATTTCGGCCGCCATGGGCAACTGGTTAGGAACCTTGGAAGACGCCAAACTATCCACCATTTTAGGTAGTAACGACTATTCCACAGGAATGCCCTGCAAAAAATAATAGGCGATAGATTATATATCACCTATTAAATATTTAATATGGGAGAAGTAACATGACAAATATTTGGCACGATATCCATCCTTCTCGTATCAGTCCCGATGATTTCATTGCTGTAATAGAAATTGGTAAAGGTTCTAAAAACAAATATGAGCTGGATAAATCCACAGGTCATATTATATTAGACAGAATTTTGTATACTTCCACCCACTATCCTGCAAATTACGGTTTCATTCCTCGCACTTTTGCCGATGATGGTGATCCTTTGGATGTTTTAGTTCTATGTAGTCAATCACTATATCCACTAAGCTTGGTTAGGTGCTATCCCATAGGTATGATAACCATGATGGATCAAGGCCGTCGAGACGAAAAAATCATCGCTGTTCCTTTTGAAGATCCTACATATAACGAATATACAGACATCGACCAGCTGCCAAGCCATGTGATAACAGAGATGCAACACTTTTTTACTGTGTATAAAAACCTTGAAAACAAAGAAACCATAGTAGACGAGAGAAGTGGCCCCAGTGTGGCAAAAGAAACTATTTCTTCTGCACTTGACTCTTACATCGAGAAATTTTGTCGATAATATACTAACACTTTAAAACTTTTTACATCAAAAATAAAAACCTTTCACCAAAGCTTTATGCTTTATGAAAGGTTTTATTTTATTCATAAACAGACATGCCATTTAAAATACATACCACGCGCATCGGCTTTTGCCTTAGTAAAGTACGTGCGGCGCATATTACTGCCCCTGCCGACATGCCCGCAGGGATAGCATCACTTACCAGCACCTGACGCATAGCAGCAGCAGCGTCTCCACTTGTAACACTGATAACTTCATCCACCACATAAGGGTTGTAATTTTCAGGCACAAAGCCCGGACCTATGCCGGAAATACTGTGCTTTGCTGAAAATCCCCCTGTTAAAGTTTGGCTTTCAAACGGTTGCACTGCTACCGTCCAAACATTGCCTGCCCAACCTTTAAGATATTCCCCTACCCCGGTTATGGTTCCACCGCTACCCACGCCGGCTATCACTGCATCAACCTCTCCACCGGTAGCTTTGAAAATCTCAGGACCGGTAACTCTGCGATGATACTCTGCATTATCGTCGTTTGAAAAGTAGTTGATGAAATATCCTCCCACTTCTTCGGTAATTTGTTGCGCTTTTTGTATAGTACCGTTTCGTCCATACACATAATTGGTCAATGTCACTTTTGCGCCCAAATCCTGCAAATATCTTTGCCTATCAGGCATCACCGTTCCCGGCATCACAAGATATACAGGATGACCACTGTGTACTGCCGCAATGGTCAATGCCACCGCAAACGTACCACCTGATGCCTCTACCACCGGCTGTCCTGCTTGCAGCTTGCCTTTTTCCCTTGCCAAGGCCAACATCCCTTCAGCCAATGCATCTTTCGCGCTCAGTGTTGCCCCACCATAATTGAGATAAGCGAGCAATTCTCCTGACAGTCCATTGCGTGCCATATACCCTTTCAGCGACACAATTGGCCTTTCATATAACGTATTATATACATTATCAAATATCACACTCACCAATCTCCTTTACACAAAAACCTCATCTTTTGTTTAAGAATATCACTGTTATTCATATTCGTCAATGTAAAAAAAACGCTTCCATCGTAAAAAACACCTTGTTTTCTTTTACTTTCACTAAATATATTTTGCTTTTTTCGAAAAAGTATTGCCTATTTTAAAAAAAAATGACATACTTAATATATATATTAGCAATAATTCAGGAGGAACCACTATGCAAAAAGAAGATGCATCCTTTGATGCTTTATCAAAATTCGAAATTCATCGTATATGGAAAGATAGAAAACGGTATTTTGGTTTACCGATTTCCTTCACAAAATACAGCATTTCAAAAGATAGAATTTTTGTAGAAAAAGGTCTTTTAAATACCACTTCAGAAGAAACTTTACTTTACCGTGTGCGGGATATCAGCACTTCTATTTCATTATGGCAACGCATTTTTCGTGTGGGTAGCATCACCTTAAATACTTCTGATGAATCCACTCCACAAATCATCCTAAAAAACATCAAACGTGTTTCTCAGGTAAAGGAACTTCTCCATCAACAAGTGGAAAAAATGAAAGTAGAGCGTCGCATGTATGTAGGCGAGCTTTTGGATGGCGGCAACGCTTTAGACGGTGATGAGTCTTTCTTAAATAATTCGCTTGATTAATTTTTCAATGTTATAATTTCAATTTAAAAAACCTCCTACTATAGCTTTTCGCCATTTGTAAGAGGTTTTTTGTTTTTGTTATTAACTTACAATAATATTACGCCTGCTTGCTCGCAAATACGTGTAGTTTCTGCGTCCCAAATAGAGCACTGAACTTCACCTATATGCGCCTTGCTCATCAATAGCATGCACAATCGGCTTTGCCCTATGCCTCCACCTATAGTCAGCGGAAGTTTATCTTCTAAAAGTAGTTTGTGAAAAGGTAAGTTCTTTCGCTCTTCACAGCCTGTCTTTATCAGTTGCTCTCGCAGACTTTGTGAGTCCACCCTAATACCCATGGACGACACCTCAAAAGAGCGCTCAAGCACCGGATTCCAAAACAAAATATCTCCATTCAGTTTCCAGTCATCATAATCAGGTGCGCGCCCGTCGTGTTTTTCGCCACTTTTTAGCACATCCCCTATTTGCATCAAAAACACCGGAGAATGTTCTTTACAAATAGCATCTTCTCTTTCTTTAGATGTCAAGTCAGGATATTTATCTTCCAGTTCTTGAGTGGTGATAAACAGCACTTCTCTTTTTAGGCCAACATCCGGTATGTCGTATTCTTTTTTCAGCTCATCATAGGTATCACAAATTGCCCTTACAATATCATTCACTGTTTCTTTTAAATATTCAACATCACGACGATCTTTTGGCAAAACTTTCTCCCAGTCCCACTGATCTACATAAATCGAATGCAAGTTACTCAGCTCTTCATCACGCCTAATAGCATTCATATTTGTATATATTCCGTTGCCCGGAAAGAAGTTATAATTATATAGTGCAATACGCTTCCATTTTGCAAGGCTATGAACCACTTCACCTCTTGTTTCCGTATCTTTTATAGAAAAGGAAACAGGTCTTTCCACACCGTTCAAGTTGTCATTCAGCCCACTATCCGGATCTACAAAAAGAGGCGCCGACACCCTTTTTAGATGCAGTGCTTTCGAAAGCTTGTCTTCAAACATGCGATTCATTTTCCCTATAGCTGTTTGTGTATCATACAAGCTAAGCGAGGCTTTATACCCTTTCGGAATAATAGTTTTACTCATTTTTCTACTCCTTATTGCCCTATTTATATCACTGTCTTCACATATATATTATACATCTATTGTCAACACAAATCTATTACATTACAATTGTTACTAAAAAGTGAACATTTTATTGATGCAGGTTGAACAAAAATAGACAAATCTTATATTTATTTATTGACATATAGACAAACATCTACTATTATTAGTTTATCGTTAAATTGAAACAATACATTTGTTATTTTGTTTTTGATCTACTTTATTTTTTTTGCGGAAATTCATACTAGGAGCTTGTACATTCAGGAGAAATTTTAAACGAAAGTGTTTTCATTTTTATAGTGGTTTCACTTTCATTTAGAATAAATATTTTGGTTAGGAGTTGTGTTTATGGAAGTTGGGTTAGGATTAGCTATTATTATGTCCCTTCTCGTTGGTGCTCTGATGGTACTGAACCTGGCAGGTTTTCATGGGTTATTCAATCCTTTGATGCTAGGCTTTATCACAGGCGTTATCGCCGGCGACCCTGCACTTGGTTTGCAGGTTGGTGCTACTTGCGCATTGCTTGCTCTGGGTTTCTACACTTACGGCGGTGCTACCACACCAGACTATAATGTGGGTGCTGTTTTCGGTGTATTTGTTGCTCAGCAAACTGGTGATGTGGAGCAAGGTATCGTTATCGGTTCTGTAGTTGCGCTGTTGATGTCCCTGTTTGACATTGCTGGCCGTGCTACAACCACCGTGTTCCAACATGGCGGTGACCGTGCATTAGCTCGCAGAGATCTTGCAGCTTTTGAAAAATGGCATCTTGCCGGTACTATTCCTTGGTTGTTAGGCCGTGCCATCCCTGTGTTCATTGGCATGCTGTTTATCGGCCAATACCAAGTTATCGGTGATTTTGTTGCCAGCATTGCTTGGTTCCAAAACGGTCTTAGCGTTATCGGCCGTGCTCTACCTGCTGTAGGTTTTGGTTTGCTCCTTAGCTACATGGATATCAAAAAATACTGGATGTACATGCTACTTGGTTATGTTGCATTGGCATATGCCGGTGTACCTACCATGGGTCTTGCCATCATCGGTGTTGCCCTTGCCGGTATTTTCATGATGAACCAAAAAGCGTTTACCAAGAAGGAGGAAGCATAATATGGCTAGAACAAATAATAAGCTTTCTGAAAAAGCAAAGAAAAGCGCTAGCAGTCGCCACAACTGGGCACTGCAATGGTGCTGGAACTACGAACGTATGCAAGCTTCTGGTATGGCATACGCTATGGCTCCCGTTATGAAAGAATTGTATGACAACGAAGAAGAAGTTTGCCAAAACTTAGAGCGTCATATGCAATTTTATAACAGCCATCCCGGTGCTTCTGCTGTTATCATGGGCGCAGCCGTTGCCCTTGAAGAAGACTATCAACCTGAAATGTCCGATAGCATTAAAGTTGCTTTGATGGGCCCCTTGGCTTCCATCGGTGACACCATCCAAGGTGTTTTGGTGCAACCTTTTGCTTACATCATGTCAGCTTCTCTTGCTAACGAAGGCAACTTCTTATCACTAGCTGTCATCTTCTTGCCCTTCTTCCTACTGTGGTTAGCTCGTTGGCCTGTGTTCAACTGGGGCTACAAACGCTCTGTTCACATTATCGAAGATATCAGTGGCGAAACCGACTTCAACCTTATGCGTGAAGCTGCTTCCATATTAGGCCTCACCGTGGTCGGTGGTTTCGTTCCCAGTATGGTTGGCGTTTCCTTGAAGTGGACTTATGTTGCCACCATCGAAGGTGTAGAGCAAACAGTTGCTTTGCAAGACACCCTAGACGGCATTTTGCCCTTCTTGCTACCCATTTCTTTTGTGGCCCTGTGCTATTGGCTGCTTAAGAGCCGCGGTGTGAAACCCTTTACCGTTATTGGCATTGTAGCCGCTATCGCTTTCGTTTGTGGTGCGCTAGGTATCATGTAATGGTAGGTGTAGTATTAGTAAGTCACGGAGGCATGGCTGAAGGGGTCTACTCTTCAGCATCCATGCTGGTACCTGATCTTTCTCAGGTAGCACATTTAGGGCTATGGCCTGAAGATAACCCGGATGAATTTCAAGCTAAAATAGAGGCAAAAATCAAGGAAGTAGATACCGGTGATGGCGTGTTCATTTTAGCAGATATGCTTGGTGGCACACCTTGCAACCGCGCTATTTACACCATTGGTGAGAAAGTTAAACTTTTATGCGGCCTTTCTCTGCCAATGTTATACACCTTGCTTTCCGCCAGAGAAATTCACGAGAATTTAGGCGATTTGGTCACTGAGGTGATGGAGGAAGCTAAAGACGGTATTGTCTTTGTAAATGATTTAATGCAACAAAATTAAACCGTATGAGGTACCTAAAATGATTAAACATCTACGTATTGATAATCGTATGATCCACGGCCAAGTAGCTGTAGGCTGGCAAAAGTATATCGATGCCAAAGCTATTATCGTGGTAAATGACGATGTGGCAAAAGATCCCATCCAAAAAATGGCTTTACCTTTGGCCGCACGTGGTTCTAAAGTGTTAGTTGTTAGTGTTGACGATGCAGTTCAATATGAAAAAGATCATCCCGATGAGACTCTTTTCATGATTGCTAAGTTCCCCAGTGATGCATTGCGCATTCTGGAAGCTGGCGTAAAAGTGGAAACTTTGAATGTTGGTAATGCAGCACCTATTGCAGGCACTGACTATGTCATGGTAACCAAATCTAGCGCCGCCACTAAAGAAGACGCTGTAGTATACCGCAAAATTGCTGAACTTATGGGTGGTTCTTTATCTAGCCAGATCACTACAACACAAAGCAAAGTGGACTTTCTTGAAGCAATGAAAAAAGCAGGACTATAATTAATCCTGCCACAGTAAAGTACACATGGCCACTTCGTCTTTCTCGAAGTGGCCATTCATTATAATAGCACCATGCACTTTTCTATTATTTAAAAACAAGGCGGATCGTTATGCAATTAAAAATCTCAAAACAGCTAAACAAGCTTTTAGGCATTATGTTGGCTTCTATGCTGCTGTTACTTTTTGGTATTTATTATTTTTCCGGCGAATATCCTGATCTTAAGTGGGTTTTCATCGGCTCTTTTGTTATTGTTGGCATGATAATGTTTATATTGTTCAAGTGGCTGGAAAACAGATGGGATAAAACTGTTATCACAAAAATGGCCTCCTCCGGTAAAGTTGCCCTTGCCAATATCAAAACTGCCAAACAAATCATGCCTATGCGTGATTCCGGATTCACTTCATATTGGCTTTATGAATTTGAAGCAGAATTGTATGATCCAAAAACACACAACAAAATTGAAAAAACATTTTATGAAAAAATGAGTAAATCTACTACCTCCATTCCAAAGGGTAGTGTTTATGTGACTTACGACGAAAAAAAACCTAACCAAATATTTATTGTCCCGAATGTATTGCTCAGCCATTTACCACAGCTGGCTTCCATTGTCTCACAGTATGAACGAGACGAAAAAATCAAAATCAAATACCTCAACGCTTACTATGATAAAGGTATGGTCGTCGAAACTTTCCGCAAAGCTATCAAAGAAGAACGCGAAAAGAAAAAGAAAACATTACAAGAGATGGAATAAGTTTGAAAGGACTGTTCACAATTATGAAAATCGGAACTGTAGGCACAAATTTTGTGGTATCAAATTTTATTGAAGCCGCACGAAAAATCAGTGGAGTGGAGATTACTGCATGCTATTCACGCAATAAAGATACTGCAGATTCTTTCGCAAAAAAACATGATATTCAAGCAGTCTATACTGATAAAGAAGCCTTTTTACAAGATGAAAGTCTTGATTTCGTTTATATTGCAGCGCCAAACTCTTTGCATTATTCATGGACAAAAGATGCCTTGAACGCCGGCAGAAACGTGCTATGCGAAAAACCTTTTGTCTCTTTTTCACAAGAGCTATCTGAGCTTATCTCGATTGCTAAAGAGAAAAATTTATTTTTGTTTGAGGCTGTCACTGTACCACACCTGCCAAACTTCAAGCTTCTAAAAAACCACGTAGGTGAAGTAGGCAACATCAAGCTGGTACAACTGAGCTTCTCGCAATATTCCAGTCGCTACGACGCATATCTTCGTGGCGAAAACCCAAACATCTTCAACCCTGAATTTTCCGGTGGCGCCTTAATGGACTTAAACTACTATAACCTTAACTTTATGGTAGGACTTTTTGGTGCACCGCAAGATATTGCATACTATCCAAACAAAGCAGATAACGGCATTGATACTTCCGGTGTGCTTATCCTCACTTATCCCGGTTTTGTTTGCACTGCGTCTGCCACCAAAGACTCAAAAAGTGAAAACAGTATCCAGCTTCAAGGTGACAAAGGATATATTCATATCCCTTCAGTTTCCAGCCTTTGTGCTAATTTTACTGTCAACCTCAACGACGGCACCTCTGCTTCATACAATGAACAAGAAGAAGACAATGTGCTGTATTATGAACTGGTAGACTTTACCGACATTGTGGCCAAAGGTGATATGGCTGCTTGTCACGCTTTGCTGGAGCATAGTTTGATTGTTTCAAATCTGGTGGAAAAAGCACGCAAAGGCGCGGGTATTGTTTTTGCAGCTGATAATTAATTGTAACTAGCATATCGGAGACTATTGAATGAAAATCAAAAGCAGTCGTATATGGCTACACGGCATTTTTATGCCTGCCTGTATACAGATAGAAAATGGCCGTATATTAAGCATTTCACCTTTTGTAATGGATGATGATGCAGAAAATTATGGCGACAGGCGTATAGTTCCCGGATTTTTGGATGTCCACACTCATGGCGCTTATATGGCAAATCCCGCACATGCTGAAGAAAAAAGCATGAAAGAATGGATTTCTAAGCTACCACTTGAGGGAATTACCGGATTTTTGCCCACCACATATCCAGTTGATTTTGATGTGGAAGAGAAAAGTCTGCGTGTTTTGTCCAGCCTTATGGATGAAGCCCCTCAAGGTGCTGAAATTTTAGGCATTCATATGGAAGGCCCTGCCTGCAATCCTGAATATAAAGGTGCCATGAATACAAAGTGGATGCTTACGCCTACACCTGAAATGATAGACCGTTATCACAACATGACTAACGGGAAAGTACGTTATATGACCATAGCGGCTGAAACTGATAAAGATCATGCTGCTATTCGTCATGCTGTAGAAAAAGGAATTATAGTCACCATCGGCCACAGCGCCGCTACTTTTGATGAGGCAATACTTGCTTTATCAAACGGCGCCACATGCTTCACACATGCTTTTAATGCAATGACACTACTACACCATAGAAAACCGGGTTGTGTGGGCGCTATCATGCGCAGTGATGCTTTTTGTGAGGCTATTTTCGATGGCTTGCATGTAGATTATAATGTGCTTAATATTTTATTTAAAACAAAAGGTAAAGATAAAATAGTAGGTGTATCTGATTCCCTGTTGGCGAAAGGTTTGTCTCCCGGTGAATATATCCTTGGTGGTAATAATCCTATCACTGTGCACCCCAGCGGTGTAGCCACCATCACAGGAACCGATACCATCACCGGTGGTACCATGCTTTTCAACCATGGCCTGCAAAACATGGTTGAAAAAGGCGGTATCCCGTTTGACTGGGCGCTCTCTTCCATCACTGCCAATCCCGCTGCTATGCTGGGTTTATCTCATCGCATCGGACATCTTCGTGCCGGTTATGATGCAGACATAGTTGTTTTGGAAGATAATTATGATATTACTGCCACTTATTGTAAAGGAAAGAAGGTCACAAAATGAAACTTGGCATTGGTAAGGAAAAGCTGACCCCACATAAAGCTTCCCGTCTTGCAGGCTTTGCGGCGCGTCGTGACGTTGCTGGTGTGCATGACGACTTATACGCTCGGGTATTTAGCTTTCACCGGGATGATTCTGCTCAGCCATATCTTATCATCCAATTAGATGTTTTAAATGTCGATCATTTATACATGAAAGCTTTAAGTGATTTGCTTGCCCCACTTGGTATAAATGAAGATAATTTTATTGTTTTTTGTAGCCACACCCATTCTGCTCAGGGTGGCATATTCGACGTCAGCAGTGGTCATAAATCCATGATGCGTGAAATGATCGGAGACAATGATCCCGAGCTATTGCAGGCACTTTTGGAAAACAGCATGGTGGCTATAAAGCACTCACTGAAAAATCCACAAGAGTTCACCTCACGCATAGCTCATGGTACACTGGACGAGCTTGGTACAAACCGCCATTCACCCGACATGCGCAGTGATCAAAACGTGTTTTTAATCGAATTTACCATGGCTGACGGTGCCAAAGCACTTTTATATAACTTGGCTTGCCATCCCACTGTCATGAACCACGAAAACATGCATGTCACTGCTGACTGGCCCGGTGCTGTAAATGCTATTTTAGGTAGCGAATACTCCATGGTTACATTTTTCAACGGGTCGTGCGGTGATATGTCTACCAGGTTCACAAGAAAAGAAAGTACCTTTGATGAAGTGAATCGATACGGTGAAATTGTTGCCTCGAAATTGCGTTCTTTGCTATCTGAGGCAAAAGCTTTCGATCTTTCCGACATCAGCCTTTCTTATCATGGCATTACATTACAGGAAGCTGAAGTTGACAGCATTCAGGTTGCCGGAGAAAAACTGGCACAAGCTGAAGAAACATATGCACAAAAACAAACCGAGACTGATGATGTTACTATTTTGCGCAAAGCCTACTCTTTTGTGGAAGGCGCTCGCATGAACTATTTCCGTGCGCAAGCGTTTGCAGGACATACCCCAGGTGACTTTGTTGTAAATGTAGGTCTGATTCGTCTTGGCAGCCTTAGCATTATATGTTCACCGTTTGAGCTGTATTCTGTTTTAGCTATGCAGCTTAAAGACTGCTACAATGTGGAAATGTTTGGCTACAGCAACTGCCTTCTAGGCTATATGGCCGATGCCGACAGCTATGACGCCGGCGATTACGAGGCACTCTCTAGCCGATTTGCCAAAGGCCAAGGTGAAGTCTATATACAAAAACTTATGAATTTATTAAAGCAAGAGGGTATCCCAGCTTTATAACACATTTATGGAGGTTTTTAAATGTCTGAAATTTCTCGTTATTTTTCATATTTATCTGATGTATTGGCCGAAGCCGGACAATCGCAAGAAGATAATATTAAAAAAGCAGCACAGGTAATTGCTGACGGATATGCAAACGGCAAGCAGTTCTATTCTTTTGGCACCGGCCATTCCCACATGATAGCAGAAGAGCTGTATATGCGGGCCGGCGGCCTTGTGTTTGCACGCGGTATTCTGCCCGGTGAAATGATGTTGCATGATTTTCCTCACAAGAGTACTTTGCTAGAGCGTTTGCCCGGATATGCTGATGCTTTGTTGCAGCTGTATAACTTGCAAGCCGGCGATACACTGATAGTTATTTCAAACTCCGGCACAAACAGTGTGCCACTGGAAATGGCAATGGGCGCCAAAGAGCGTGGTGTTTATGTTATTGCTATCACCTCTTTAAAACACTCAAAAAAAGTTACAGCACGTCATGAAAGTGGTAAAAAACTGTTTGAAGTGGCCGACCTTGTAATTGATAACCAAACGGAATACGGCGATGCTTCGTTCTTAGTTCCGGGTTGTGATATCACCACAGGCCCAATCAGCGACTTTATTGGTATTGCGCTAGTTCAAGCATTGGTAGTAGCCATCACCGAAGCCTTAGTAGCGAAAGGAATTGATCCACCCATTCTATGTAGCTCAAATGTGGATGATGGTGCAAAACGCAACGCAAAATATCTTGACGGGTTCCGTGAAAATTTTAAATAATAATTTATATATACAAAGCGCTCTCCTACCCCACAAAAACTCCTGCGACAAATCGGTGTATCCGATTATCGCAGGAGTTTTTCATGTTTATTATCTATCTTAGTATTTTTTCCATAGCTTTGCCTTTTGCCAGCTCGTCTATAAGTTTATCAAGATATCTAATTTCTTTCATTAGCGGCTCGTCAATTTCCTGGATTCTAACGCCGCAGATAGAGCCTTTAATAAGGTTTCTGTTTGGATTCAGGCTTGGTGCCGATTTAAAGAAATTTGTCATATCAACACTATCATTTATTTTCTTGATTTCATCTTTTGCATAGCCTGTCAGCCAAGAAATAATCTCATCTACTTCATCGGATGTTCTGCCTTTTCTTTCCGCTTTCGCTACATACAGCTTGTACATTTCACTAAAGCTAAATGTATAAATACTATGTCCGCTCATCACCAGTCCCTCTTACTTTGTCCGATTCTCATTGTTCGGTTTGTTGCTGAACAAGGCTTCCACCTGCATACTGTTCACGCAGTTTCGGCTTTTCTATCTTTCCTGTTGGGTTTCGTGGTACAGGCGCAAATATTACCCTGCGTGGCCGCTTATACCTAGGTAATTCCGCACAAAACTCAAGTATTTCGTCTTCATCACACTGCATATCAGGCTTGATTTCAATAACTGCTGCCGATATCTCACCCAGACGCTTATGTGGTAGTCCAATCACTGCCACATCCTTTATTTTGTCGAATTTACGTAAAAAGTCTTCTATTTGCACAGGATAAATATTTTCTCCGCCCATGATAATAACATCTTTTTTACGATCTACTAAAAATATAAATCCATCTTCATCTTCCATAGCCATGTCGCCGGTGAACAGCCATCCGTCTTTAAGTACTTCGTTTGTGGCCTTTTCATCTTTATAATAGCAGCTCATCAGTCCCGGACCACGCAAGGCCAGCTCGCCAACATCGCCTCTATTTACTATTTCACCGTTTTCATCTGCAATTTTCGTTTCCCAGCCATATCCTGCTTTGCCTATGGCGCCCACCTTGTGGATATTTTCCATGCCAAGATGTACCCCGCCCGGACCTATTGACTCAGACAATCCATAGTTTGTGTCATATGAGTGATGAGGAAACACTTTCAGCCATCGCTCAATAAGCGATGGGGGCACCGGCTGTGCGCCTATGTGCATAAGACGCCACCTCGATAAATCCATTTTGCTAATATCTATCTCGCCTGCATCTATAGCGTCTAAAACATCCTGTGCCCATGGTACCAAGAGCCACACGATGGTAGCTTTTTCTTCCTCTGCGGTGCGTAAAATCCACTGTGGCTGAATCCCACGCAGTAGCACACCCTTACTGGCTGATACCAAGCTGCCAAACCAGTGCATTTTTGCCCCGGTATGATATAGCGGAGGTATACATAAAAACACATCATCCTCTTTTTGCTCATGGTGATTTTGCTCTGTGTATGCTGCATGCATCAAGCTCTGATGATTATGCAAAATAGCTTTGGGGAAGCCTGTGGTTCCCGAAGAAAAGTATATCGCGGCATTATCTTCATCCAGCAGCACAATATCTGGCTTTTGTGTGGATTGCTCTGATGCAAGCGCCATGCAATCCTCTGCAAAATCAGGCACTTGGCGCCCTACAAAAAGAAGAGACTCTACATTTTGAATATCATCTTTTATCTCATCCAAACGCTCGACAAACTCTGAGCCAAACACCAATATGGACGCATCTGCCAACTCTAAACAATATTTGATTTCCTCTGCGGTATATCTATAATTCAGTGGTACTGCCAGCGCACCTGCTTTTAATATTCCAAAATAAAGTGGCAACCATTCAAGGCTGTTCATCAGCAAAATCGCCACTTTCGTGTCACGTGTCACACCACGAGAAAGCAAAAGATTGGCAAAGCGATTTGCCTCATCGTCAAATTGCTTCCATGTCATGGTTTTACGATAAGCACGTTCTGTACTAGCTTCTACCAGCTCATAGTCTTTCCATACCATGCTATGCCCTGTTTCTACTTCAGGATTCACCTCAACAAGGCTCACTTCTTCACCTTTTTGACATGCATTTTTTTCTAAAAAATCTGTAATAGGCATTTTATTCTCCTTTTCTCACAAAAAAAATCCCGTCCTTCGAAAAGGACGAGATATATCTCGCGGTACCACCTTTTTTGCGGCTTTCGCCACCACTTATCAAGTACACCCACAAATATATCACAAAATTAAGGTATACTTTAGCACAATAACGGGTGCACCCGTTGCAGCCTACTCAGCTTTCGCCGTTCGATGCAAAGCTAAAAGATGTATTCACTTTTTTCTGCTTTGCGCCTCTCACCCACCGGCCACTCTCTTTTTAGCATAAAAAAAGCTACTATTTCTTTATCATTGCTGTTCTCATTTCAATATTTAGATTTAGTATACTGTCACCTTTTTCCTTTGTCAAGTCAATTTTACAAAATATAATAAATTTCAGTCATGATATAATAATTTATCTATTTATTCTCAGTAGGAGGTGAGTTATTTTGCCACAAAACCCAAATTCGCGATTTGAAGATGACAATCTTCCTCATACACGTCGAATCCGGCGTCGTATGCCGCAAGATGGTAGTGATGATATATGTGCTACCGAACAAGACATGATATATCTTGCTCAGATTTTGCAACAATCGAAAACCACCTCTCTAAATGAAGAAAACTTAGCTGAGCTCACTCAGATTCTTCAAAGACAAGAAAATAGCAACCTTATTGAAGACAATCTTAGTGAATTATCCCAACTTTTAGCAAGACAATACTCCACAGGTGCCGAAAGTGAAAACTTGGCCGAGCTTTCAGTACTATTACAAAACCAAGAACATAAAAGCTCACCGCCACGTGCAAAAAAGCAAAAGCGCCTTCCAAAAGAGAAAAAACAACCTACTAAAGCCAGTGTTGACTTGTCCCCTTCATCTCCCACCCAAAAAAAACGCTTCCGCATTGGTAAAAAACAGCTAGCTTTAGGTTTTCTTTCTTTATGTTTTTTGTTTGTTATCGCTGCCGGCTTCTTTTTTGTGTATACCACCCGAAATGATGATTTATGGCTTGATTTAGAAACCATACCCTACCGAGGCGAAACCATACTTTACTATACCGACGCACAAAGTGGAGAACATATTGAATACGCTAGTATTCCATGTACTCAAAACAAAGAATATGTCCCATACGAAGAAATCCCACAGGATCTCGTAAACGCATTTGTAGCGATTGAAGACAAAGAATTTTTCACCCATTTTGGCATAGATATCAGCCGCACAATATTTGCTGTGTTGAACGAGCTTTCATATGCTGTCACAGACCAATATATAGGCGGTGACAGTGGCCAACAACAAGGCGCCTCCACCATTACACAACAGCTTATCAAAAACCTTACCCGTGATGATGCTGACTCTGATATGGCCGGATATTTACGCAAACTACGTGAAATATGCCGCGCCATACGTCTTGATGCCCTTTACACAAAAGAAGAAATTATGCACGGATATCTAAACACCATCAGCTTCACCGGAAACACAGCCGGTGTACAAGCTGAAGCAAAAAAGCTGTTCAATAAGTCTGTCTCAGACCTCACGTTGGCAGAATGTGCATCTATTGCCTCCATCACACGAAACCCATCTCGTTATAACCCAAACACAAACCCGGAAGATCATCTGGAGCGTCGCAACTATATTTTAAACGAGATGTATGCCGATGGTTACATAACTGCAGACCAGCATGCTGCTGCTATAGCAGAACCTTTGAATTTGTCCGGTAATCCCGAGCCTGCCCTACCGGCTTATACCACCGATTATTTTACTGATACTGTAATCGAAATGACTATTGACGAGTTCGAAAAGCAGTATAACCTAACCAGACAAGAAGCTTCTCATTTGATATTCAATGGCGGACTACGTATCTTCACCACCGCCGATCCCACCTTGCAATCATCCATGGAACAAGTGATGGAAACATCTCAATATCATCCTCAGCCCACAGCCACTGCCACAAAGCCATTGTATGATGACAATGGTGATCCTCTTTTGGATGAAAATGGCAACGCCATCACAGGTGAAGTGCAAGTGACACCGCAAGGAGCCATGATAAGCCTTGACTATGACGGTGGCATTCGTGGCGTGGTGGGTGCACTGGGAGAAAAGACCATCAGCCGTGGTCTGAATCGCGCCACCCAAACCTTGCGCCAAGTTGGCAGTACCATGAAGCCTATTTCTCCTTACGTTACCGCCATCGAAGAAGATATCATACACTGGAGTACTCCGTTTTTAGACTCACCTTACGAAACCATCACAGATTCTATCACCGGCCAAGAAACCGGCTGGCCATCAAACTCTACCATGAGCTACACAAACAATGATATTTTGACGGCCGATGCATTGGCCGACAGTGTAAACACCGTAGCTGTCCGTATAGGTGATGCCGTTGGCACAAACACAATGATGGACTTTTTACAAGATGATCTCGGGATTTCCACCCTTACTGATGCAGATAACAGTCTTGGACCTTTATGTCTTGGCTCCACCACTTACGGCATATCCGCCATGGACATGGCCATGGCATACGCCATGTTTGGAAATGGTGGATATCTTGTTACCCCTCATAGTTTTACTCATATCGAAAATGGCGCAGGTGGCACCTTACTGACAGTAAACACCGACAAAACCCGTGTGATTAGCGAAGAAACAGCATATATCATGAACCGTATGCTAGCTCTTGTGACAACTGCAGGCACTGCATCAGGTTTTTCCGGCGGTGGCGGAATGGAAAGTATTGGCAAAACCGGCACAACTAATGATGGACGCGACCACTGGTTTGTTGGGCTCACACCTTACTATGTTACTGCCAGCTGGTATGGCTATGACGAAAACATTCCACTTTCGGTGGATAGGTCCACTCATCCACCAACACTTTCTTGGCAAGCCGTAATGCAAGCTGCCCAGCAAAACTTAACACCTTTAAACTTTGATATCCCTTCAGGAGTAGTGGAGCTTAGCTACTGTACGGAAAGTGGATGTATCGCCTCTGATAATTGTCCTTCTGTAGACACCGGTTGGTACAAAGAAGACAATATCCCAGATGAAAACTGTCTATTGCATTAATTTTCTTCATACAAAAACCGCTTACAGGCAAGTTCCTGTAAGCGGTTTTTATATCTACATTAAAGTATACACATGTATATACACCTGTATGTTGTTCTGTATGATTATCTATATGGTAACATCCTCAAATTACCTGTTCACCACACACATATTTTCCCATGACATTTTGATCTCCACCTAAATACATAATGCGTTCCAAGCGCTGTTTTGGAGTTAGTTCAAACGGACAAGGTAAGTTTGAATCATCAAGGATAATTGCATCAAAGTCATATCCTGCTTCAAAACTACCCACTTTTCCAAAAAAGCTTCCGCCGCCCTTTGTCGCCATATAAAACACCTCTTCCAAGCAAAGTGGTTTTAGGCTGTCATCCTGCATACGCCAACGAAGTTTAGACGCTTTTACTGCCTCTGCCATAGCGCCAAATATAGAAATGTCGTATCCACCCGCCACATCACTGCCAAGTCCTACATTTATATCATTTTGTAAAAACTGGCGGATAGGCGCCACACCACTGGCCAAACATGTGTTTGATGTCGGGCAATGAGCTACCCACACACCTTTTTCTTTTAGTATTTTTTGTTCTTCTTCATCGCTATATACACAATGCGCCATAATGGTAGGACAATCCACGCCTCCAAAAAGCCCTTTTTGCACATATGCATCAGCATAATTTTCTGCTGTAGGGCACAATTCCTTCACCCATGCAATCTCGCCCATGTTTTCCGACAAATGGCTTTGCACCGGCAGTTTATACCGCTTTTGTATCTCACCCAGACCTAAAAGTAACTCATCCGTGCAGCTTGGAATAAACCTAGGCGTCAGCGCAGGGCTTGTTTTACTGTATCTGTTTTCGCATGTTTTCAGCCACTCTTCTGTTGCTGAAAGGGAGGCTTTCGCACTTTCTTCTTGCAATTCTTTTATAGCATTTCGGTCCATATTCACCTTGCCTACCATGGTGATAAGCCCGGTTTCCTCCAGCATATCCATCAGCTCTATTGTAGCCGGCACATGCGCTGTAGCAAACACAACAGCTCTTGTTGTTGCGCCCTTTTTCAAGGTATCTACAAACAGGCTATATGCTTTTTTTGCATATGCTATATCTTTATACTTTGATTCTTCCGGGAAAGCGTAGGCCGAAAGCCACGAAAGCAACTCTAAGTCCATACCCATGCCCCTAAAAGCTGTTTGAGGCGCATGTATATGTAAATCTGTAAACCCCGGTACAATCAAATTCCCCTTGGTGTCTTTCACAGGTATATTTTTATATTTTTCAGGCAAATTTGAGTACACACCATCTACCTTGCCATTTTCACACACTAAAAATACGTCATTTTGCTCAATTATCATACTCTTATTTTGGCTGTAAAGTACATTTCCCTTTACTGCAAATGTACTATGTTTCATTATTTTCCCCCTTCTACAACAATTTTCTTAATTTTGTGAGTATTTTGTGAATATTATTACTTTTTTTATTTTGTAATATGTTGTATAATAACAATATATTAATTTTTTGAAATTTTTATGATAATTTAATTATACAATAATCATCGCCATTTGTGTCATACATTTTCAAATTTATTATCTGCAACTATCTATAATATGTTTATTTATAGATATGTTTTGTTTTTAATAAGATGTTTAGCGCATAACTTAAAAGGGAGGTGTACTGCTCATCTCGATAATTTCAATTTTTGCGGATAGTACATGCTTTTTATATTAAGGAGGAAGATTGGATGGAGAAGTTCTTTAAGTTAAAGCAACATAATACCACTGTAAAAACCGAGATTCTTGCAGGTATCACCACTTTCGTTACCATGGCATACATT
>CAYIZZ010000022.1:0-23658 GCA_964367945.1 uncultured Oscillospiraceae bacterium
CCTAAATCTAGCGCGTCTGCCAATTCCGCCACGCGCGCATGCATTAACTGCAACTTCTATATAATAACAAATAAAATCGCATTAGTCAAGACAAAAATAAATAAAATTATTTTGTAATTTATTTATTTTTATAATATACTTATATATGTATGAAAATATACAGTGTTATATACACTAAGATATGCGGAGGGCGAAATGCCAAGGTTTACCACGTTGTACAGTAGCTCGGCGGGGAATTGCGCCGTGGTGGAACAAAACGGACAGTTTATACTGATTGATATGGGTGGAAGCTGTAAAGCCACTTGTGCCGGAATAGATGAAATGGGTCTTTGCATGGACGATTTACAAGGCGTTATACTCACACATGAGCACAGTGACCATGTGAAAGGCCTGAAAGTATTTTTGAAACGATATAATGTACCGGTGTGGGGAAGTATTGGCACCTTGGCTTTTGCGCAGTCGGCTGGTGCTGTGCCAAAAGAAGCAAACTTGATGGAAATACATCAGCCGATTCAAATGGCAGGATTTGTGATACATCCATTTTCCACCAGCCATGACGCGGCAGAGTGTCTTGGGTTTAGACTGGAATCTATGCATGAGGCGGGCTCGATAATGGCTATCGCCACAGACCTTGGCTATGTCTCAAAAGAAGTGATGGATGCATTTGATGGGGTCAGTCTTGCTGTTTTAGAGGCGAACTATGACGATAATATGCTGAAAAACGGAAAGTATCATTATGCGCTTAAAAAGCGTATTTTTTCGCAAAGAGGCCATTTGTCAAATAAAGATTCCGCAAAAATGGTGGCGAAATGTATAGCCTCGGGCGCAAAAAATGCAGTGATGTGCCATTTATCAAAAGAAAATAATCACCCCAATATAGTGCAAAAAGAGGTAGAAGATGCACTGTATGAATGGGGCATCACCGATAAAAGTAGGGTACATATAGCCGAAAGAAACCAGCCGGGCGAGTGGATAGAATTTTAAAAGGGGTGCATTGTGAGGCAGATAACAGTGATAGCTGTGGGCAAACTTTCCGCATATTATGCGCAAGGTGTGGCCGAATATGCAAAAAGACTACAGGGGTTTTGCAAGTTTGAAATAGTAGAGCTTTCTGAAGAGACTATAAACGAAAAAAATGCATCAAAGGCCGTGATCGACTCAGCCTTGCAAAAAGAAGGCGTGCGAATATTGGCGGCAGTGCCTAAAAATGCCAAAATTGTAGCAATGTGTGTGGAAGGAAAACACCTTACCAGCGAAGAATTTTCGCAAACTTTCAATAAAGCTGCCCAAAGTGGTACCTCGTGCATGGCGTTTGCAATAGGCTCATCACACGGGCTGTGTAACACAGTAAAAGACAAGGCTTTTTTAAAGCTGTCTTTATCGAAGATGACATTGCCGCACCAGTTGGCACGTTTAGTGCTAACAGAGCAAATATACCGTGCGCTCAGCATTACAGCCGGTATAAAATATCACAAGTAAATGATGTAATATAACAGTGGAGGGATGAACATAGATGCGTAGTGTGGCGAAAAACTTTAAAGGTGATACTACTAGGCTTATTTTAGGTCCTGCGTTTAAGTTGCTTGAGGCTGTGCTTGAGCTGTTCGTTCCGCTGGTAATGGCACGTATGATAGACAAAGGAATTGCCGGTGATGTGTCTGCCTTGTGGAAAGACGGACTTGTTTTGATATCTCTTGCAGTAGGCGGAATAACATCGGCGACTATATGCCAGTATTTTGCCGCAGAAAGCGCAGGCAGGTTTGGTGCAAAGCTGCGCGCTCAGATATATGAGCATGTGCTTGGTTTTTCCTCTAAAGAGAGTGAAAAATTTGGTGGCAGTGGCCTTATCACTCGTATGACGAATGATACTATGCATATTCAAACAGGTGTGAATATGTTTATACGACTGGGAATAAGGGCACCGTTTTTGATAATAGGCGGGCTGGTGATGGCACTGTATTTAAACATCGAGATAGGCATACTTTTTTTAATAACAACGGTAGTGATAGCTGTTGTGCTTTATGTTGTAATAAAAATCACCCTGCCGGGGTACAAGAAAATACAAACTGGTCAAGACAATATGGCGCGGATAACTTCGGAAAACATGGCAGGTGTCAGGGTTATTCGTGCTTTTGCCAGAAAAGACAAAGAAGTGAAAGCTTTTGATGATGCGGCAGAGGATTTGTCTAATCTGGTGATAAGAATAGGTAAAATATCTGCGGCTCTGAACCCGCTAACTTCACTGGTTGTGGGTTTTGCCACGGTTGGAATAGTGTATCTTGGTGGTTTTATGACCTTTCAAGGAGAAAGTACACCGGGTGAAGTGATAGCACTTGTCAGCTATATGAATCAAATTATGCTGGCGATGGTGGTGGGTGCAAATTTGATAGTGCTGTTCACAAAAGCCCTGGCCAGCCTTGGACGAGTGAGCGATGTGCTAAGCTGTGAAACATCCATCGTAGACGGTCCGGGTGCAAAAGAAACAAAAGGTGCTGCGGCAATAAATTTTGCAAATGTTGATTTTAGGTATCATGAAAAAGCCGAGCTTGCCCTGCAAGATATTAGCTTTTCGGTAAACCAAGGACAAACGGTAGGAATAATTGGTGGTACCGGTAGCGGAAAGACTACCATAATCAACCTTTTAATGCGCAGTTTTGATGTCGAAAAAGGAAAAGTAGAGTGCTTTGGATCAAATGTAAGGGACTATGTACTGAAAGATTTAAGGGCAAAGTTTGGATTTGTGCCCTCACGTCCGCTGTTGTTTAGTGGTACACTTCGGGAAAACTTATGCCTTGGTATGCAAACTGCAAGCGATGATATGCTTTGGAAGTCTTTGCAAATAGCGCAAGCTGAAGACTTTGTGAAAGCGTGGGATGACGGCCTTGATACTGTGATACAAGAAGGCGGAAAGAATCTTTCGGGTGGTCAAAAGCAACGTATAGCCATTGCAAGAGCGCTGGTGAAAGATCCGAACATTTTGATTTTAGACGACGCCACCAGTGCGCTTGACTATGCCACAGATGCAAGACTTCGCAAAGAATTGAAAGGATATGTGTCAGGACAAAATCAGGCGCTCACCACGTTTTTTGTAGGCCAGCGAGTGTCGGGCATGCAAGGCGCCGATGTGATACTTGTTATGGATGACGGTGAGATGATAGCAAAAGGCACACATGAAGAACTGATAAAAGAAAACGATGTATATCGTGAAATATGCCACTCTCAAGGGATGGAAAATGCGGCGCAGACCACACCCAATGAAGGAGGCACACAATGACAAGTATAGTGATAAAACGGCTGTGGAAGATGCTGGCAAAACAAAGATTGGTTCTTTTGGCGGCGTTTGTGTTTTCGGCAGGATATGTTCCTCTTGCGTTGGTGGGGCCTATTCTTATCGGGCGCGCGGTGGACAGTATTGTAGGCCAAGGTGATGTAGACTTTGCCGGCATACTTCGGTATTTAGTGGCGTTGGCAATAACGGTAATGTTTGGTGCTGTTTTGCAGTGGTTGGGCCTTGTGACAGCCAGGCGTCTAAGCGCCACGCTGACAAAACAAATACGCCAAGAGGCACATGCAGCGGTGAACAAGGCGCCACTTTCAAGGATAGACACCCATCCTCACGGGGATATTGTCAGCCGTATTGTAAACGATGCACAGGCTTTGGAAGAAGGCCTACTTCAGGCAATCAGTCAGCTGATACCGGGAGCATTCACCATTGTGATGACCATTGTAATGATGATGATTTTAAATATTCCAATCGCGTTGATGGTGGTATTTATCACTCCGTTGTCAATGATGTTTGCGCGTTTTGTGGCAAAGCGCAGTGCTAAATATTTTAAGCGTCAAAGCCAGGCTCAAGGTCAAATGTCGGCCAAAGTTCAGGAAACGGTGGAAGGGCTGGAACTTGTGAGGTTGTTTGGCGCCCAGCAGCAGTTTTCAGAAGATTTTGAAAAGCGCAGTGATGCTTTTTTTCATGCAAATAGAAAAGCGATATTTTACTCAAGCATAGGCAATCCCGGAGCACGTTTTATAAATGCACTGGTATATGCGGCAGTTGGTGTGATGGGTGTTTTGTTTATTTATAGTGGTGGAATCACCGTGGGTGGTGTGTCGGCATTTTTAAGCTATGCCAACCAGTACACAAAGCCGTTTAGCGAGGTGAGCGCTGTGCTTACGCAGATACAAGCGGCGCTGGCCAGCGCTGAGAGGTTGTTTGCCGTGATAGACTGGACACCCGAGATACCCGATGCCAAAGATGCAAAAGATATACAGCACAGTGATGGCGAAGTGGTCTTGGAAAACGTGCAGTTCGGCTACGATAAGAATAAACCTGTTTTGAAAAATCTTTCATTTAAGGCAAAAGCAGGAACAAAGATAGCGCTGGTAGGCCCTACAGGATGCGGAAAAACCACCCTTGTAAATTTGTTGATGAGATTTTATGACGTGGACAGTGGCGAGATAATGCTAGACGGTACACCGCTACCACAGATAAAACGAAACTCACTTCGGCAAAGATATGGTATGGTGTTGCAAGACACATGGCTGAAACAGGCTAGTGTACGGGATAATATTGCGTATGGCCGTCCAAACGCTACAGATGAAGATATAATAGCCGCCGCAAAATCTGTTCGTGCACATGGGTTTATAAAACGGCTGTCGGAAGGTTATGACACCGTTTTGACAAGGGGAGGCCAAGAGCTTTCGGTAGGTCAGCGCCAGCTGCTGTGCATTGCTAGAATTATGCTGGCAAAGCCGGATATGCTTATTTTAGACGAGGCTACTTCAAATATTGATACACGTACAGAAATGCTGATACAACGTGCTTTGGAAAAGCTTATGGAAACTCGAACCAGCTTTATTGTGGCGCACAGGTTGTCCACCATTGAAAATGCCGATACTATTTTAGTGATGAAAGACGGGTATATAGCAGAACACGGGAGCCATTCCGAGCTGTTGGCTAAAAATGGGTTTTATGCATCTATTTATCAAAGCCAGTTTACAGCAAGCTGAAATCATTATGTGATGACGTATCTAAAGGGGTGATGGTATGGGGAAAAAACAAAACAAAGTAAGTTTTTCTACCGGAAATCGAAATGTAGCCATAGGAAGATGGGTGCAAGTGGGGATTTTGACAGCGGTGATTTTGTTTTTGCTGGTGCTGGTGGTGCTGTTTATGAGCATGACGCCAAACAGTAGTCCATCACAGGCTGAGTCTGAATCCGGTAGCACAGCGCCAATGCCAACAGTGATAGTGCCTTCTGCGTCTGTACCTACATCTTCACAGGAAACAGGGCCTGATTTATCTTTTTCGGCAGAGCAAACAGCGCAAATGGACGCTATGCTGGACGAATGGGCAAAACAGCCCAGCTATGTTACAGTAACAAATGATGAAGACGGAAACGCCTTGGCTCAGCCTTATGACAGCGCAGTGGGCAGTGGGGTGGTGTCTGTGTGGTATATGGACGTTGAAAGTGGCACGCATTATACATATAACGACGATGTACAGCAATATTATGCCAGTACAATGAAAGCACCGTATGTGGCATATTTATTTACATTAGCAGAAAAAGGACTTTGTGACTTGCAAGAAATTATCACAATAAGCCAGGCGGATGTGCAGGGACTGTATGAAAACACCGGCGTGATAAAAGAGATGCCATTGCCTACATCGCTAAGCGTACAGCAGCTGATGGAATATGCCATCACAGATAGCGATACAGTGGCTTTAAGGGTGCTACTAAACCACTATGACGCAGAAGGATTTTTAGAGTGGGCAGTCACACTGGGCATAGACGAGACTGCGGCCGATGAAATAAACAGTGTGATATACGGACAGATAACAGCGTCTGATATGGGTGTGTTTTTACAAGAAATATACCGTGTTATGACTGAAAATTCACACGGTGACAGCTTGCGTACATGGATGGAACAAGCAAATAACAAGATGATAACCTCTTCTTATCCCGTGGCGCATAAATATGGATGGGACATAGGCGCATATCACGACATGGCAGTGGTGTTTGCCGATAGGCCGTATCTTTTGGTCGTGATGACAGATAAATGGGGTGGCGGATACGACGAAATGCTTGTTTTTGGCGATGTGGCGCAAAAACTAGAAGAAATAATGGCACAGCAATATACCGCTGCAGGGCTGTGATGTCATAGCTTTAGGGCGAACTAGCGTTTAACAAACACAAAAAAGCCACCTTCTCAGATAACTGAAAAGATGGCAAAATATGTGGTTTATATATCTGAGTCTAGTAAAATGTTGATCAGTTCATCGCCTTCGTTCAAAAATTCACCTTTTTGGGCGTTTGCCTCGGTGTAAGCAAGGTTTGATGGGTTTTTGCATCCGCGGCTGTCATATATGATGTAGGGAACAGGATCGCCATCGTGTCCACGTGTGGATATCAATGTTTTGTGGTCGCTTAAAATAAGCATGCGATAGTCTTCTCCGGATGCATCAAGGCCGTCTTTTAAGGGTGCAATAGTGCGGCTACTTAGCCAAGATATGGCTTGCAGTTTACCATCCAAGTCGCCATTATGGGTACATTCGTCGGGCGCTTCCACATGCAAAACAGATATGTCGTATCCATTAGACAAAGAATTTAGCACTGCCTCGGCTTTACCTTCAAAGTTTGTGTCAAGCTCGCCTGTAGCACCCTCTACTTTAGTGAAGTCAAAGCCTGCCAACGTACCTATACCACGCACCAAAGGCACAGCACTAACCACCATGCCTTTTTTGCCGTGACGCTGAGTGAAAGACGGCAGAATGATGGCATTACCTTCGGCCCAAAACCAGATGCCGTTTGCAGGGAATTTTCCTTTTGCTCGACGTTTTTCGTTGATAGGATGATGGTTTAAAATACCGTGGGCTATTTCCATTAAGTTTGAAAGCTTTTTTGCCACATCATTTCCTTTTGGAAGCAGTGGTTCTATCACTTCGCCTAAATGGTCATGAGGCGGTGTGGCAGAAAAACCTGTCATGTCGGCAGATTTTTGCACGGCTATATGCCGGAAAGAAGTTCCCGGATGGAACACAATGTTGCAAGCCTCGGCGGCAGACTTAAAGGTAGGATCAGCTAAAAGGCTGGCAAGTAAAGCGTCGGATTCTTCGCCCTCCACTGAACCGCCACTGTGAGACAGGATTTTTTTCTCATTGTATGCAAGCTGTGCATCTTCCAACGCCACCATGTTGCACCGATAAGATACCTCGCCGTCGGCTAAAACGATGCCACTGCCGGC
The DNA here is from genome assembly GCA_964367945.1 of uncultured Oscillospiraceae bacterium. GTDB lineage: Bacteria > Bacillota > Clostridia > Oscillospirales > Ruminococcaceae > JAAYCI01. The sequence goes on from CAYIZZ010000022.1 coordinate 7,243, forward strand.
AGCTTCCAGTGGAGACCGGCCGGAGTAGTATTTTAAGGGATTGTACCCGAAAATAGATAAAAATGCGGTGTCGCTGCCGGGGTCTACACCTATTGGAACGGTGCGTACAGTGCCCATTTGTCCGGCTCGTGCCAAGTCGTCAATACAAGCTTTTTCAGCTGTTTCAAGGGGCGTTTTATTCGAAAGCTCGGGCACAGGATTGTCGGCCATGCCGTCGCCTATTACTATCACATACTTCATAACTACTCCTTTTCAATAATGTATATATATACAAAGTATACTGCATATAAGAAGATTTTTCAATTTTTTTGCTGAAAAGCAAGACATGATTTACTGTAAAAATATCAATATTTGACTTTATATGTGGTTTTTTTTATTATAAAGTTAGTAAGTATTTTTTGAAGTGCGTACTAAGAAAGTGGGTTTTAAATGGAGCAGAATACAGGCAAAGCAGCAGCAAATATAGCAGGTTTTGTTTTATTATTTTTTGTTGCAATGCAACAGTCGGGTGCGCTTTTGTTACAATGGATGGTGCAGCAAGGTGATATGAGTGATTTCTTAGTGGCTCTTTGCAATCTTTTGGTGTCGTTTGCGATATTAATTTTACCATTTTTAGTGCTGAAGCGTATATCGGCACCGATAGGATATGTTCTAATGACGAAAAAAAGCAAATTACCGATATATTTGCTTTTGCCACTGTTTTTGGGCGTAATGCTGGCAGTGAATTCCATTTCAAGTATGATACAGTTGTTATTCAGCTCTGTTTTCGGCTTGCCGGCGGTAGAGTCTGCCAGCCTACCTGAAAGCATAATGGGGCAAATTTTGTATTTTGTGTCGGTTTGTATAATTGTACCGGTGATGGAAGAAGTGTTTTTTCGCGGTGGAGTACAAAAAATATTACAGCCGTTTGGTGTGGGGCTTTCACTTATAGTCACCACAGTGATATTTACTTTGCTTCATGCTAGGGTGGAAGACTTTCTCACGGTATTTCTTTTAGGGCTGGTTTTAGGTTATGTGTTTCAGATATGTAAAAGTGTGTGGCCGTGTGTTGTTTTGCATTTTGCTAATAACTTTGTAGTGTTCTTGATGCTGCTGTCGCAAGAGATTTTAGACTCTACGGTAGCGTTTGCCGTAACGGTGTGGACGATAGTGGTGTGCATAGCCCTAGCGTTTGCCGCTGTGTGGATGATACGAATAAAGCACTTAGGCAAGTATATGTTTTGGCGTAAAGAAAAAAACGAGCCGATAAAAACAAGGCTGGAAAAGCTGATAAAAACACCTATGTTTTTACTTGCGGTAATTGCAGTGGTCATTCAGTTTGGGCTTCATGTTTTCAGTTAGCCGTTATATGAAAGGGACTATAGTGAAAGACGAAGAAATTATGCGTATTGCCTTGCGGCAAGCACAAAAAGCGGCAGAAATGGGCGAGGTACCTGTGGGAGCTGTGGTGGTGAAGGACGGCCAAGTGGTTGCAACGGCATATAACCGCCGAGAGATTGATAAAACCGCCATAGCACACGCAGAACTTTTAGCTATAGATAAAGCGTGCAGTATACTGGGTGGATGGCGGCTGTGGCAGTGCGAGCTGTATGTGACGCTGGAGCCGTGCGCAATGTGTGCGGGCGCTATAATAAATAGTAGGCTGAAGCGTGTGGTTTATGGCGCAAAAGACTCAAAAGCAGGCTCGTGTGGCTCGGTGGTAGACTTGTTTTCACTGCCGTATAATCACATTCCTGTCATCGAAAGTGGTGTATTTGAAGAAGAATGCAGTGATATCTTGCGACATTTTTTTGCGGATTTACGAAAGAAAAAACAAAAGTGAACTAGATAAAAGGGGACAGCATGGGCAAAAAAACAGCAGTGGTGACAGGCGCCTCCGGGGGAATAGGCTCTGCAGTAGCGATAACTTTGGCACGGCGCGGCTACAGCGTGATGCTTGGATATAACAGCAATAAAGAAAAAGCACAAGGTATTTGTGAGTTGTTGCAAACAGAAGGATACACAGCTGTTATGTGTAAAGCTGATATAACAAACCCGTGCGATGTGGAAAATTTGTTTTCGCAAGCAAAAAGCAGCCTGGGTGATGTTGATGTGCTGGTAAACTGTGCGGGAAGTGCGGCGCAAAAGCTTTTTCAAGACATCACAAACGGCGAATGGAGGCAAATGATGGCGGTGCATGTGGATGGCACATTTTATTGCTGTAAAGAGGTGTTGCCACAGATGATAAACAAAAAAAGTGGATGTATCGTAAATATATCCTCCATGTGGGGTCAGGTGGGTGCATCGTGTGAGGTGCATTACTCTGCGGCGAAAGCGGCCGTTATCGGTCTCAGCAAGGCTTTAGCGCAGGAAGTGGCACCGTGTGGCATCAGGGTGAACTGCGTGGCGCCCGGCGCAATTGACACAGACATGCTGCAAACATTCACAAAAGAAGAGAAAGAGGATATATGTAGCCAAACACCACTTGGCCGCTTGGGCACACCGCAAGATGTGGCAAACACAGTAGCTTTTTTGGTTTCAAAAGAAGCATCATTTTTCACAGGCCAGATACTTTCGCCAAACGGTGGATATATTTTATAAAAAACAAAGTAAGAATGAAATCAGCTTTAAATATAGGCTGATTTTTTATATGTGAATTGGCTGAATTGTGAAAATTTGCACAAAGAAATCAATATCTAAAAAGTGATGTATATGTGTGATTTTTCGGACAATTGCAAAAGTGACGAAAAACTGAATTGTGTTGCCAATTATAGTGTGAAGTGGTAAAATAAAATTTATGTATGAGCATACTGGCGTCAAAGGAGGAAAAGCATATGCCGAAACGTATACTGTGTCTGGTAATTGCTTTTCTGATGCTGCTTAGTGGATGCACTTTGCTTGATTCACAAAACATATATGACCTGCTAAGGGCGCCGAAGTTGAGTGGTGGCCAAGACGAAATTCAAGAAGTGTTGCGGTCATACCTTGGCGGAGAAGAGCCCTATTATGTGTTTCCTAAAAAAGGTGATATACGCAGTCCATTAACGTGGGTGGACCTAAATGGTGATGGAAAAACAGAAGTTATATTGCTTTACACTATGCCGGACGGCACAGAGGCACACAGCGAGAAGGGAAACAATGTCTACATCGCGGTGATACAGGAAATAGAGGGCGAGTGGCAGGTAGTGGTGGATGCGCCGGGCCCGCCAAACTTTACCGAAGTGGAAAGTATGGAAATTTCAGACTTATTGCATGACGATACACGTCAGATGATAATAGGATTTGCAACACCGAATTTCAATTCTAAAATGTTTGGCCTTTACACTTATGAGCAAGATGTGCTTGAAAATCTATACATGATGGAATATTCATCTTACGCCATAGGCGAGTTCACACAGGTGGGTAGTGCAGACTTGGTGGTGGTATCTGCCAGCGACCAGCTAGAGGGAATGCAGCTTTATTATATACCCACAGAAGACGGCGCATTTTTACCGGACAGAAACTTAGAGTATGTGCAATTGGACGACATTTTTATCACATGTGTGGGCATTCATGCCAGCCGAGGCGAAGATGGCGAGCGCATTATTGTGGTGGACGGTGAAACTGCGGCAGACACTTTAGTCAGTCAAATAGTATATTATTCGGGCGAGAGGTTTTTCACTGTTGATAACTCTGCCACTTTGCGTGGTCCCACAACACGTATGAATCCACTTTTGCATACGAAAGATATTGATTCGGACGGTGTAGCGGAAATTCCACTACCAATCGGAAGCGAATTTATCATGACACCAGCGGCTGATAAACAGTTGACATATATAGGGTGGATGGACTTTGTGACCGATCCCGAACAAGAACCTATGCAAAAAGAATTTGGGCTTTTAGATTCTGATCGTAGCGTATATATAAGCTTGCCAAGTGAATGGCAAGGCGAAGTAAGCGTATTAGACGGAGAAGATGAAGGAGAGTGGATATTGCAAGAAAGAAATACCAGAAAAGAACTGATGTATGTAGACGAGTTTGGCGAAGGCGATACTTTACCGCTGGGTGCTGTGCGAATGCCCGGCAGTGTAAACAACTATTTGGTGATACAAAGTACTGTGACGTCATATGAGCTTAAAGAAATAGAAATGACATTTATGGGTATTGCATAACATATACATCCTAATTTTTATACAGCCGTATTACGGTGGAAAAGAGGGTCATGATGAGAAAGATATTGATAGTGGAAGATGAAAATTCCATCAGAGAGCTTATAGTACTGAACTTGGAAATGGCAGAGTATGAAGTGGTGCAGGCAAAAAGTGCTGAAGAGGCACTGGAGCTATTTCGTGAAGCAGTAGATAGTTTTAGCTGTGCTATACTGGACATTATGCTACCAGGAATGAATGGATTCACCTTGTGTGAAAATATTCGCGAGCTTTCTCCGGTGGTGGGCATTGTGATGCTTAGCGCTAAAAGCCTAGAGGCAGACAAGATAAAAGCACTTAGCATTGGTGCAGACGATTATATGACAAAGCCGTTTTCAATTTCAGAGCTGAAAGCACGTATTGACGCGCTTTGTAGGCGTGTAGGAGACGTGAAAGTAGCAGATAAAGAGTCGGATAAGCTGGTGAGCGGTGTGTTTGTACTGGATGAAAAAAGCCGTATGCTGACAAAAAACGGTGAGCCAATTGACCTAACACAAGTAGAGTTTCAGATAATGGAGCTATTTTTCAAAAACAGAGGAACAGCATTAGTGCGTGAAAAAATTCTGGAAGGCGTGTGGGGTGAAAACTACTTCGGCGATGTGAAAATTGTAGATGTAAATATCAGACGTTTGCGCATGAAGATAGAGGAAGACCCATCGAATCCGGAATATATCATGACGGTGTGGGGATATGGATACCGCTGGAATTCATAGTAGATTTTTGATGATATATCATTGAAATAGTGGTATGTCATGATAAAAACATGTCCGGTTTAAGCGAAAAATGTCACATGGTTTACATATATGTGTGATAATGTAAAGAGAGGATGAAATGCTTTGAAATCATCCATCACAAAACGTTGGGTACGTGGTAGTTTGCTGTTTACGCTGGCGATTATATTGCTGGCAGAAGGCGGACTTTTGTATTTTACCATCACAGGATACTACGAGGACGCTCGTGCAGCCATAGAAACACAGCTGATAGGCCTACAAGCCCAGCTGTCATCCAGTGCGTCCGAGGATGAGAAAAACCTACGATTGATACGTTCGGTGGAGCAGTTTGACCGAAAAAGCCAGTTTGAGCTAATGCTGGTCAACTCTGATATGAGCATCGATGCCACATCTTCGGGGATAATCCCCGTGTATAGCGAGGTACCCATTGACATTCAAGCGGCGATGGAACCGACAAGTAGTGGCTATGCAGAATATGTGGGCGACAATGAAACCGGCGAAAAAGTGATGGCTGTCACCATGATGATTCCTCAGTATGCCGCCGCCGACGTGGTGGCCTTGAGATTGGTCACAGGAATTACACAAGTTGATATTGCTATTTCAAATGTTATCGCCATGTCTGTGGTGATATTATTAGCTATTTTTTTGGCTTCTGTAATATCAGGCATATATTTTATTAGGTCGATTGTGTATCCGCTTCAAAAGCTGGAAATGACGGCGGCAAAAATTGCCAAGGGTGATTTTGATACACGCATATCAAATGATTCACAAGATGAGGTGGGCCAGCTGTGTCGCACCATCAACAACATGGCAGAGGAACTAAGCCAAACCGAAAGGATGAAAAACGAGTTTATATCCTCGGTTAGCCACGAGCTGAGAACACCGTTGACTTCTATTCAGGGCTGGACAGATACCATGAAGCAATTGAAAGATCCATCTGATGTAAGCTTCCAAAAAGGCCTTGATATTATTTCGGGGGAAAGCCGAAGATTGTACGATATGGTGGAAGATTTACTTGATTTTTCACGTATACAAGATGGTTTAAACTTGCAGACAGAACTGCTTGATTTAGCTGCGGAAGTAGAGGATGCCGTATTGCTGGTGACCCAGCGTGCAGCTAATGTGCAAGTAGAGGTGATGTACGACGCGCCGGAGCTTCCTGTAGCTGTAGAGGGCGACAAAAACCGTATTCGTCAGGTAATGGTGAATGTGCTTGACAATGCAATAAAGTATTCTTTCGCCAAAGGCAAAGTGTATGTGAACATAAAAGAGGAAAACAACATAGCAAGTGTCACTGTGAAAGATGAAGGACGTGGCATATCTGCCGATGATATAAAACAAGTAAAGCAGAAGTTTTTCAAGGGCAGAGGTGCTTTGCGTGGAAGTGGGATAGGCCTTGCAGTGGTGGATGAAATTATGAAAGAGCACAAAGGAAGCTTAAATATTGAAAGTGAAGGCAAGAATGGAACACAAGTAGAGATAAGTTTTCCGATGTATAAATACAAACAAAAGAAGTAAAGTGAAATAACTTTACAGAAATAATCATAGGAGAAAATAAATGACAAAACCGGCTAGGCGGACAAATGTAAAAACATCAGTGGGTGGTCAAGCTGTGATGGAAGGTATCATGATGCGTGGCACAGACAAATGGTGTTTATCTGTTCGCACGCCTACGGGTGAAATAGTAAGTGAAGTACACGATGTGCAAAAGCGTCCATGGGCAAAAGTACCGTTTATTCGCGGGGTGTTTAATTTTATAGACAGCATGATAATGGGCTATAAAACACTTATGAGAAGCGCCGAGCTTTCGATGGAAGACGGCCTGGAACAAAATTCAAAGTTTGACGCATGGGTTGAGCGGCATTTTGGCGAAAAAGGTGTGCAAGTGATGATGGTGGTTGCGTCGCTACTGGGTGTGGCGCTGGCAATACTGTTGTTTATGTTTTTGCCTACTGCCATTGTTAGTGGAGTAAACACTTTTTGGGAAATCACATGGGCAAAAGCTTTGATAGAAGGCATAATAAAGATTTTATTGTTTATAATTTACATTGCATGGGTGGGTAGAATGCCCGAAATACGCAGGGTGTTTGCATATCACGGGGCCGAGCATAAGACGATATTTTGTTATGAAGCAGGCGATGAACTAAGCGTGGAAAATATTCGCGATCACAGCCGTTTTCATCCACGTTGCGGAACAAGCTTTATATTTATCGTGCTACTAATATCTATTTTGATGAATAGTATTTTACCGTGGCCGGTTGGCGCAGGCGGAGCATTATTGCGCACAGGCCTGAAACTGATAATGCTACCGGTGATTATGGGCGTGTCATACGAGATACTGCGCCTTGCCGGAAAGTACGACAATGCGTTTATGCGCGCGGTGTCTGCGCCGGGAATGTGGTTGCAACGTCTTACCACAAGAGAGCCCGATGACGACATGATAGAAGTGGCCATTGCGGCTGTTAGCCCGGTGTTGCCTGAAGACCCACAAGAGGCTTTATATTGAAAACGCAGATACTATATAGCGAGATGAAGGCATTGCTGCAAAAAGCAGGGGTGGAAGATGCCGGATTTGAAGCAGAGATCTTGATACGCCACATCACAAAAAAAGGTAGATTTGATGAGTACGATATAACATGTGACGAGGTGCAAAACATCAAATGTTTGCTTGATCGCAGAGTAAATCGCGAGCCACTACAGTATATCTTAGGCACTCAGCCGTTTTTGGATTTAGAGCTCAGTGTGGGCGAGGGTGTTTTGGTACCGCGCTTTGATACAGAAGAGGTGTGTCTTGCCGCGGCAGATACCATAAAACACAAAAAATACCCTGTGGTACTGGATTTATGTAGTGGCAGTGGGGCACTGGCCCTTGGTGTGCAAAGTCTTTGTAAAACAGCTGATGTGACGGCAATTGAAAAAAGTGAAGATGCGTTTTTTTATCTTGAAAAAAATGTGAGTGCTTTCAAAGAAGAGAAAAAACCGAGTGCAGTGAAGGGGGATGTTTTCACCTTTCATGAGCAGGTGATGGGAAACTCTGTTGATTTGATTGTGTGTAACCCACCGTATGTGACAGAAGAAGAATATAGCACACTTCAGCCGGAGGTGTTGGCAGAGCCAAAACTGGCACTGGTGGCGCAGGATGACGGGCTGTGCTTTTATAAAGCTATTGCAAGGGATTACTTTAAAGTATTGGTACATGGTGGATGGATGGTGTTTGAAATAGGCTCAAAACAGGGTAAAGCACTGTCGGAGATACTGCAAAACAATGGATACACATCGGTAAAAATAAAAAAAGATATGTCTGAAAACGATAGAATAGCTATAGGACAAAAACCTGAAAAAACATAAAAGTATATAAGAAAACCCTACCATATACGTTTGTATGGCAGGGTTTATTATTTATATAGATTATGTTTCAGATAAACTGGGTGAAGCATAAACACGCTGTGCCAGCTCGTTGTCAAGCTCGTACAACGCCTTGGCATCAGAGCCAAACAGCTTGAATTTTTTGATTAAATCATCAGCATTTTTTTCTTCTTCGCCTTGTTCTTTTATAAACCAATTCAAAAATTCTATGGTTCGATAATCTTTAGCGGTAGTGGCTTTTTCATAGATGTTACTGATAGATGCAGTCACCGCTTGTTCATGAGAGTATGTGGTTTTTAGTGGTTTATCATATTCTTTGTCTTTGAATTTGCACGCGGGTGCTTCTATAGGCAAAAGAGTGACTTTTTGGCCGTTGTCCAAAAGATACTGACGAAACAGCATAGCATGGCTCATTTCTTCTTGCGCCTGAATATAAAACCAGTTTGAAAACCCATTAAGGCCGACGTCACTATAGTAATTTGCCATATCGAAATATAAGTATGCAGAGAACAGTTCTTTTTGTATTTGTTCGTTTAGAAGAAATGCTACTTTGTCATTCATAAATACCTCCTGATTGTAAATTGTACTTTGTGATGGGTTTAAACCTTCCACAGGCCGTGTAAATTACAGTATTCATACACGGTGTAAGGTTTGTCCGGATTAATCACAAAATCTGCTTTTGGTTCATTTGTAGGATGTAATATGACAAACTGAGCTTTTCTGTTTTGCTCTACGGCGATCCAGTTAATGAAGTGTTCTTCTTGCATAGGATGCGGAACTTCACCCACCGTCACGTGTAAAGTATTGCCATCTAACACAACGTATGGTACATGCTTTTCAGTAGCTGCGTCGGTGGTGTTTGCGGAAAGCTCGTTCATGTTTTCACCGCAACACACCATGGGAACGCCGGAATCGTTCAATACATAGGTTTGATTTTTACAATGTGTACACAACATAACTTTCATAAGATGCCCCTTTCGTTAGAAAAAAGATATATTTAATAGATTAAATAATGCTTACGTATAAAATATTGTATCATATGCCGATGTCGAATACTATGTATTTTTATCAATATGCCAATTTTTTATTTTATACTATACCTGTAATCATGTAGTGTTAGCACGACATCTGTTTTATTATGGTTTGATAAAACATACTTAATATTCACGCTATCAGAATTTTTGTAAAATTCCAGTGCTTCTTTTTCAGTTTTGCCACCTTTCATTTTACGGGATACCAGCCTATCCTTTAGAAATTCTTCTTTTGCGGTGATAAAAATACTGAAATCACAATATTTATTCAAGTTTTCCCATTTTTTGTCGGTGGAGGCTAAGTAGTTTCCCTCCAAAAGCACTATTTTGCTGTTGACAAGAACACTGTCTTGTACAGGCTCGTGCAGGTTTCTATCATAAATAGGAAAATACACATGGGATTCTTTTTTCAGGCTTGCGACCTTGTTTGTCAGGTTGTCAATATCATATGTGTCTATGGCACCTTTTCTTGCAGCTAGGCCATTTTTTGCCAGATAGTCATTATAAAAATGAAATGCATCTATACCTATGGTTTGGATATCGGAAAAATTCAGTTTAGTTTGTGCTAGGTATGCCAAAAAATTCACCAAAGTAGATTTTCCTACGGCGGGTGGAGCCGAGATAAAAACTAATAGTCGTTTATTTTTGGTTTGCTGCATATGAATGATTTTTTCAAGTAGTGGTATAAATATATTTTCGACATCTTCATCATCAAAAAAACCTTCCACTAAAAATCCGTTTACAGTTGATTTGTATTGCATACGATGCCTCCTTTTGAGTTTTAGTAGTTATTCTTATTGTAGTATAAGCTGACGCTGAATGCTATTTATTTTTATGATGTAATAATAATTTGTATATTTTAACATATATAAAAAAATATTAAAAAAACAATTGCAAAATATATGAAGATGTAGTATAATAAATTCGTTGCCAAAAATATGGTATTGCTACATGTGCCGGTGTGGCGGAATGGCAGACGCGGCAGATTCAAAATCTGTTATGGGCGACCATGTGGGGGTTCAAGTCCCTTCACCGGCACCAAAAAATCCTTACTGCGAAAGCAGTAGGGATTTTTTGTGCTTTTAAAAGGGACTCCCACCCTAAGAGGGTGAGAGCCGTAAAGAAAACAGTGCGGTGCACTGTTTTTAGGCTCGAAGTGTGAGCCATTCATGGCGAGCACATGAGCGCGGCAATATCCCTTCACAGACGCTGAAAATAACTCGTAAATTTTGAAAAACACAAGCAACATCATTTTTTCATCACAACTTTATTTATCATGGTTTATAGGGATATATAAAGAAGGAGAAAGAGTATGATTGGCACTGAGCGTTGTATTTTGGTGGTAGACGATGAAGTAAAGATGGTACGCGCATTAAAAGATTTACTAGCAGCGCGTGGGTTTCATGTAATGTGTGCATACGATGGCGAGGAAGCTTTGGATGTGTATTACGAAAACAATGCACAAATTGATCTTATCATCATGGATGTGATGATGCCGCATGCAAACGGGTATGAAGTACTGGAAGATTTGCGTACCAATAATGTGCTAACACCCACGATTTTGTTGACAGCGCGCAGTGAAGAATACGACCAAGTGAAAGGTTTCAATGTAGGCGCAGACGACTATATCACAAAACCGTTTTCGCCGTCGTTGTTATTGGCACGCGTAGAGTCGCTGCTAAAACGTGTAGGCAAACCTGCACAAAGTGATGTTGTGCAAGGTGCACTTGCGATGAACAACGCAAAGCGCAGTATTACATGTGATGGCCAAAACATACATCTAACAAAACGCGAGTTTGATTTGTTAGGCTTTTTAATGATAAACCCAAATCATGTTTTTTCACGTGAACAGCTTTTAAACAGTGTGTGGGGATATGATTTTGAAGGGGATGCGCGCACAGTGGACACTCATATAAAACAGCTGAGAATAAAGCTTGATAGTAAAGCAAACTATATAAAAACTATACATCGTATAGGATATCAGTTCGAGGTGCCGAATGAAGAAAATAACATTACAAAGTAAACTGGTATTGTCATTTGTGTTTTTGATGGCGATATTATTGTTGTGTCAGCTGGGGTTCAACATGTTTTTTGCCGAGGAATATTATGTATATCAAACCTCGCAAACCATGCAAAAAGCATACGACGAGCTGAAACTATTGTACGATGGCGATATAGAAAGCATAGAAGATACGCTGCTTTTTTACGAAGATAACTATAATATTGATATGAAAATCAGCACGGGTGAGGGTGAGTTTTTTTACGAGACTTCAAATCGTTTTGATTTTAGGGTAGGGCCACCGATACATATGCCACAAAATACACCTACAGAAACTGTTTCGGTGGTGTCGCAAAGTGAACTGGAAACACAGCAAAGTGATGATTCTATGCCCGGTATAGTGGTGCAAGAAAGAGGCGCTGAGCAAGACTCCACTACCTTCCTTTTACGCTTGGGGGAAAGTTTTGAGTATCAAGATCAGACCATTGTGGTCACCATGATGCTCACTCTAAGCTCTATTGAAAACAGTGTCGGAGTATTAAGCAATGTCAGCATGACTATCACGATAGCTGTTTTAATACTGGGGCTTTTATTGTTCTTCATATTATCAAAAAGTATTACAAAGCCTATAAAAGATATGCAAACATCCACCGAACATATTGCAAAACTGGATTTTTCAATGCCGGTAAAAGAAACTCAATCTGCAGCTGAACTTTCAGCATTAGCACATAATATAAATTCTATGTCGCACCAGCTGAAAAGTGCAATTGATGAACTACATTCAGACATTGAAAATCAAAAAAAGATTGAAAAAATGCACCGAGAGTTTGTAGCAGCGGTATCGCATGAGATGAAAACACCGCTGGCTTTACTGCAAATATACGCCGAAAATCTGAAAGAAAATATTGACACACTGGATAAAGAAGAATACTGTACAGTGATATCTGAAGAAAGTGCAAGGCTGAGTGAAATGGTATCATCCATGCTGAAAACATCGGCGCTGGAAAATGGAATGTTTAGGCATGAAGGAGTGCCGTTATCGTTATCTTGTGTGTGCGAAGAATACATTGAAAAAATAAGCCCGATGACAATAGAGTATAGCTTCACCTCGCAAATAGAAAAAGATATTATTGTAAACGGTAGCGAGGAACACTTACAGCAAGCGATAAAAAACTATATTTCAAACGCTATTGAACACACAAAAAAAGGCGGAGAAATAAAAGTGAGGCTGTTTAAACAAGATGGTAATGCCGTTTTTTCGGTATATAATAAAGGTAGCTACATTGCGGAAAAAGACCTGCCTCATATATGGATGGGCTTTTACCGATCAGACGATGCACGTGTAAGGAAAAACGGAAATATCGGCATGGGCCTGCATATTGTAAAGACTGTTATCGAGCGCCACAAAGGTAAAGTATCCGCTGAAAACCAAGATGGTGGCGTGATATTTTCCTTTACCATTCCGATATAAAAGAATGAAACAAGCTAAAACTATCTACACATTGTTGTAGGTAGTTTTTATTTGTGTTGATAAAACATAATAGTTTTGACAAATGTCTCACAACTACATCAAAAACGCGTTATATAATATCGATATTAAATCAAAGGGTAAAGGAGCGTATAGGCGGTGCAATCAGAAAAACTGAAAAATGTCAAAGAAAAATTAAAGGTGGCGAAGACAAAATTTAAAAAGAAATATTTGTTTATTGCCATGGGTTCGGTGCTGATAATAGCAATGGGCGCTATAGTGTGGCAGATAGTTTTTGCGGGAGATACAGAGTCCGGTGGAACGCCACAAGTGGGCACATATCAGGAAGAAACAGTGATACTAGGGGATATTGTGGTAGGAATTAGCGAGACCAGCAGTGTGAATATGGACGAAAACGCTGTCAGCTTAGATTTTGCTACGATAGTCTCAGAAGTGTATGTGCCGGCCGGTAGCTATGTGCAAGCAGGCGATCCGCTTTTGAAAATAGACACAGAACACCTAAGTGAACTGATGGAAGAAGCAGAAAATGAATTGGAGCTGGCTCAGCTGCAACTTGAAAAAACAATAATTGATTCAAATATTCAGACTGCAAATGCTGACTGGGATTATGACTCTACTATTCAAGATGGAGCAAATGCCTCAACTATTTACTCAACGCAAATGGCTGAACTGGACCAAGGCTATGCCGACATTTTAGCCGAGATTACCAGCCTTGAAAGCCAAAAAGCAACCCTTGAAAATCAAATTGCACAAGGTACGAACGCCACGCTCACCAAGCTAAACACAGAGCTTGCGGATATCAACACACAAATAAGCACAGTAACAGATCAGCTAAATCATGCAAGCACATGCCCGGGACCGACGGATCCTACATGCACAGCGCCGAGTGATTCGCACGATGTCACAGCGCTTCAAGCTAGTCTTGATCAGCTGAACATAGATAAAGCGGCGAAGGAAACAGAGATAGCTACTGCTCAGACAGACTATGACAAAACCCTTACTGAGTGGCGCACACAGCTGAGCACCGCAACAGAAAGCCTTACAAAAAAATATACCGAGAGGGACAACTATGCCGCCGGTATGTCGCTAGATCAGCAAGAAATTGCAAATCAGTACAACGCCACTATGCAGGAATATTCGCTGGCTGAAAGTGAATATAACAGCGCTATGATACAGCTGGAAACTACGTTAATGCAAGCACAGGAATCGGTGGATGCACTGAGTGCGAATTTTGAAATGTTCGAAGAGTTGTCTGAAGACGGCGTGGTAACAGCGCCACAGGCAGGATATATATTCAGCATCTCGCAGCAAGGCGATGAACTGCAAGCCGGCGGGACATTGGCTACCTTAGCAGACAGCGACATGATATATTTAGAAGTTAGCATACCTCAGGAAGATATAGCTGATATCACCATAGGCATGCAGACAACTGTGATATTAGATGCATACGATGATGTAAGTATTCCGGGCACAGTACAAAGTATATCTTTCGTGCCGGGTGGTGCAATGCAAAGCTCGGTGAACTACACAGTGACAGTGGCGTGTAGTACAGCGGGTGTGGCGGACATAACCATCTATCAAGGCATGACAGCCGAGGTGACGTTTGTTCAAAAGCAAGTGCAGGGTGTGATGATAATATCAAATAAATGTATTAGCACGGTAGACGGCAAACAATATGTTAAAGTTTTTGCAGATGATGGAAGTGTAAAAGATATAGAAGTGCAAACAGGATTCTCCGACGGCTTTGATGTAGAAATCATAAGCGGACTTTCGGAAGGAGATATAGTGCTGATTGAAAACGTGGTGATGAGTAATGAGACTGAATGAGATACTGCGTTTAGTACTGATGAACTTAAAGCAAAACAAATTTAAAGTGCTTTTGACATCTTTAGGCGTTATAGTGGGCACGGCCACCATCGTGATGGTAATCGCCATAGGCGAGGGAGGACAAAGAGATGTAGAAGAGCAGTATAAAACCTTGAATGCAGGTACCATCACGGTTTCAAATTCCAGTGAAAGCAGTATGATGGGCGGCATGATGGGTGGAATGATGGGCGGCGGAGCAGCACCAACAGGTGGTGGCGGCGGTGGCGACTCAGGCAGAGGTGGCGACTCAGGTGGTGGTGGGACAAGTTCCAGATCGCCTATTGAAATGCCTACTTTAACAAGTGAAGAGCTATCGGATATTTTGTTTTTTGTGCCTGATTTAGCGGCAGGAGCCATATCGGCTTCCGTAGACACCGAGGTACTCGGCGGAGACTTGGAAGAAGCTATTACGTATGAAGTGGTCGGAACCGAGGAAAGCTATGCCCAAATATCAAACCTCACGCCGATGATAGGCACTTTTTTGACTGAGTCCGATGAAGAAAACACTACACGATGTGTGATTTTAGGATATGATGTAGCGGTAGAGGTTTTCGGCTCGGCACAGCTGGCATATGACAGCAAGGTGGAAATAGATGGACGCAGCTATGTGGTGAATGGCATCTTAGAACCTATGGGTACAGTGGTGTCGGGCATAAACCCTGACACAAGTATATTCATGCCCTACAGCACTGCCGATAAATATCTTTTCACACCTGATACCGAGCCACAGTTTACACTGCTTGCCACTGACATGAACGAAGTACCCACAATTATGGAAAACATCAGTTTGGTACTCACACAATCTAACCCAAGCCAAACATACGCCATAGAAGACGCAGGCGCCACCATGGAAGCCGCCATGGAATCGGCCAATACACTTTCGCTGTTACTGTTGGCGGTGGCCGTTATAGTGTTTGTGGTGGGTGGCATAGGAATTATGAACGTGCTTTTTGTTTCTGTAAAAGAGCGCACCTCTGAAATAGGCGTGCTGAAAGCACTTGGTACACGAAAACGTGATATACTAATGTTGTTTTTGCTGGAAGCAGGAATGATAGGTTTTATCGGTGGCATGCTTGGAATGATACTAAGTTTTGGAGTGTATGCTGTGATGCAAACAAGTGAAATCAGCGTGGTACTCAGCGCAGAAGCGTTTATACTTGCGTTTGGGTTTGCTGTTGTCACAGGCACAGTATTTGGGTTCTACCCAGCATTTAAAGCCTCTACACTACTTCCTATAGAAGCGTTGAATCAAGAATAATATTATATATACAAAAGGAATGATTATAATGAAACACACTTATATTGCACTTTTAGCTTGCACAGCAATTTTGATTACAGCACTCAGCGGATGTGGTAGTGAAACATCCGAAAGTACATCTACTCCGACAGATACATCTACTCCGGCAGATACAGCTACATCCGGCGCACAGGGACAAAACCAAAGCAATCAAACACAGATAGTGGGGCTTGTTACCGAAATATTTGGAAATTCACTTACTTTGCAAGTGGGTGAGTCCGAAGGTGGAATGATGTTTGGCGGTGGCGGGGCATCAGGTGGAGAAAGACCACAAGGTGAAGACGGTGAGATGCCTGAAGATTTTGAAGGTGGAGAAAGACCACAAGGCGGAGACGGCGAGATGCCTGAAGATTTTGAAGGTGGCGAAAGACCAAGTGGCTCAGGCGGTGGGGCAAACGCAGGTGGTGAAGGCATGACAGGAGCAACAGAGGAACAAGATTTTTCTGAGCTGATCACATTGACGGATGAAGA
>CAYIZZ010000023.1:0-23593 GCA_964367945.1 uncultured Oscillospiraceae bacterium
GAAGCTACCTTGTTTCGCTTGCTAGAGCTTGGTGTTATTCCCATCATAAATGAAAACGACACCGTGGCCACCGCCGAGATAGAGGGCGGCGAAATTGGCGACAACGATACCCTTAGTGCCGAAGTCACCATTATTGCCGGCGCTGATTTACTGATACTTTTGTCTGACATACCCGGCCTATTCACAGCAGACCCACGAAAAGATCCCACGGCAAAGCTTATCCCTGTTGTCACTGACGTGTCGGATGACTTGCTTCATATGGGTGGTGGCGTTGGCTCTACACTTGGCACCGGCGGTATGCACACAAAACTACTTGCTGCAAAAAAACTACAGTCGCATCATATAGATATGATAATTACCAACGGACAAAATCCTGAATCTCTTTACGACATTGCAGATGGCGTAGCTGTTGGTACGCGCTTTTCTTTTCATGAATAAATCACACCACCCATAAATATTTATCAAGGGGAGGAACTGTTTATGAGTAACGTACAAACCATACTTCAAAATGCCCAAGCCGCAAAATCAGCTATGGTTTTGGTTTCAGAAGAAGACCGTAACAATCTACTTTGTAGCATGGCAAATGCTTTACAAACATCTGCCCCTGATATTTTGGCTGCGAACGCTTTGGATTTGAAAAATGCTGAAAACAAGATATCATCCGTAATGCTTGATCGTCTTCGCCTTACAAAAGAACGTATTGACGATATGGCAAGCGGTATGTTAGCAGTAGCAAATCTTCCCTCACCTTTAGGTGCTGTGGAAAGAGAATACCACCATCCAAATGGACTTTTCATTCAAAAAGTACGTGTACCGCTGGGTGTTGTTGCTATTGTGTATGAAAGCCGCCCAAACGTGACAGGAGATGCCGCAGCATTATGTATTAAAAGCGGCAATGTATGTGTGCTACGTGGTGGCTCAGATGCCATTTTATCCAATACCGCTATTACAAACATACTACGCCAAACTTTGAGCGAGCAAGGCCTTCCACAAGATGCCATACAACTTGTGGAAGACACCACACACCAAAGTGTATCTGAACTGCTTTGTGCCAGGGGCCTTGTTGATTTGCTGATACCACGAGGCGGTGCTGGACTTATCCGCGCAGTGGTAGACGGAGCACGTGGTGTTCCTGTTATTGAAACCGGTAGCGGGATATGTCATGTATACGTTGATAAAAGTGCCGATTTTACTATGGCTGCAAATGTTATACATAACGCAAAAGCAAGCCGACCATCCGTATGTAATTCTGCCGAGGTGTGTCTGGTGCATAAAGACATCGCACCTGACTTTTTACCTATTTTAGCGCAAACTGTTTCTCAAAATGTAGAGCTGCGTTTAGACAAAGAATCTTTAACTATTCTTGGGTCCGGAAAACCCGCCACAGATGCAGATTTTGATACAGAGTTTTTAGATTATATTATGGCAGTAAAAGTAGTAAATACCTTGGAAGATGCTATTTTACATATAAATACCCACGGCACACATCATTCCGATGCCATCATTACCGATGATGATGTGGCTGCAAGCGCCTTCTTACAGCAGGTAGACAGTGCCGCTGTGTATCATAACGCTTCCACCCGATTCACAGACGGCGGCGAGTTTGGCCTTGGTTGTGAAATGGGTATATCCACACAAAAAATAGGGGCACGTGGTCCCATGGGCTTATACGAACTTACCGCTTACAAGTACATTGCAAAAGGAAGCGGACACACACGTTAATTTTTCTTGTTTCGGAAAGGATATTTCATGACAGACGAAAAAAAATCCACAGGTAATCTCGATATTTCTAATTCTGACGACAACTCACTGAAAACCATTGTCCCCGATTCGAATTTGCCTAAATCAAATTCATCCGATAACGGTGATTCGTCGACACCTACTGTGACTAATATTTCATCCAATAGATCTTCTATTGGGTCTACTTCATTTCGCAAGTTTTCTTCTTCTAGACCTGCGACAAAAAAACCATCTTCACAAGCACAAAGCACGCCTGTGGCACCATTGCCTACACAAAAGTCACCTTCTGCTCCACCTCCATCTACACCATCTAGGCCTCTGCAAAAGGGTGTGCCTGCTCCTGCGGCTTCTGAAGACAATTCTGCATCACCTACCCTTCTCAATAAAACATCTTCTTTGCCTAGCACAAAGCCTGCCACACTTATTTCGGTGGAAAAATCTGAAAAGCCTAGGAAAGATACTTCGCCTAAACCTAAAAAAGAAGAATCCAAACCTAAAGAAAAGCCTCGCAGACGGCAAACAAAAGCCCAAAGAGATGAACGACATCGTGCTTCTAGGCGCCGAAACAGACAATTTATTGGTTTTGCGCTTACTATTTTGATTCTTGTTGGTGCTTTTTCCATTGTTCAAGGCGGCATCAGTATATTGACCGCATGGCTGGATGTAAGCCATCAAGAAGAAGAGTATCAAACTCGTTTTGAGCCACTTGTTTGGTTTGATATCTTACCGTTTGAATCTATTTCACAAGTAGATGAAAACAGCTTAAAAGAAGCTTCTTTATGGGGTGTGCTTAACCAAAAAGGTGAAAATGTATCTCGTAATGATAATGGTGAGGCATTAGTTACTGCACTTGAAATGGATCAGTATGGCATTTCATTGTTTGGTCCGGATTTTCGTTTTTCAGGACATACCACTTTCAGTGTACGTGACTTGGTTTATACATTTGATGAAGAAACTCAGGTATATGCCATACCTGTAACCAGTATGATTCCCGACTATCTTGCAACTGTGGTTGACATCACACGTGAGTCCAGTAGTGTGCATCGTGTATTGGTTGGTTATGTGTCCGCATATACTCAAGACAATCAAGTTATTGCCACACCTGACTATGATAATCCTGTTCAGTATCGTGATTTTCTGCTAAGACGTGACGGCAGCGACTATTATCTGTATTCTATCGAAAATAACACCACCTATACACCGCCTGCCTCCAGTAGCAGTGTGCCTGCACCAGTTGTGCCTTCTAGTGTGCCACTTGAAGATAGTAGTGTTTCTGTGCCTTCTATGCCACAAGAAAGTAGTGTTGTTACATCAGAATCAATTCCATCTTCCACCCCTGATTCTGCGAGCGAATAATAAACAAATATACTTTACAAGGAGACTATTGTTATGCCCGATATTTTAATGGGTGGTGTGTGTTTTTACTTTGCCTACACCTGTCTTATGCCTTTATGGGATGTGCCGTTTGCAAGCTGGGAACTGATGCATTTCCTTTCTGTTCTTGTTGGTCTTTTGCTAATTTTAGTTGGTTCTTTAAGATTTATTAAGGCATTTAAAGCTCAAAAAAGTAAGTACCAACAATCTCAAGATGCCGATACTCTTCCACCGGCAAACGATGTTAGTAACTTTAGCGACGATGATAACAGCGATAATGATGCAAGTGATGACGGCGCTGATTTTGATAACGACGACGATTAGTAGTAGCATTATTACCAGCTATCGCACAGGGTAGACGCCCACTATTAAAATAAAAATGACTTTTTATTTTAAAAAGATGCACTGGGTTTGTTTCATATTATAAAACCCTTGCATCTTTGTTTTCGTTATATTAATTTTCAAAAACGAAAACATAGTGGGCATTCTCTACACGAAAGGAACCTTATATGAAAGGCCGTTTTGCTCCAACACCAAGTGGACGTATGCATTTAGGTAATGTATTTTCTTTTTTACTCTGTTGGCTATCTGCTAAAAGCCAAAACGGTAGCATCATGCTCCGCATCGAAGACCTAGACAAATGTCGCACAAAACCCGAATATACTCTTGCAATGATGAAAGATTTGCTGTGGCTGGGCCTTTTTTGGGATGAGGGCCCGGGATTTGGTACAACAGACGAAACTAAATTACCTAAAAACATCGAACTCCCCGGTAATACGCCTGAATATTTTCAAAGTATGCGCACTGTATTTTATGAAAACGAACTGTCAAAACTTGAAGAGCTGAATCTTCTTTATCCTTGTTTTTGCTCAAGGGCTGAATTGCATGTTGCGAATGCTCCGCACGCAAGTGATGGCACATATATTTACACCCGCCGTTGCTTACACCTTTCAGACGCACAAAGCCATGAGAAAAAACAAACCACACCTTTTTCCACACGTGTAAAGGTACCGGATATCACCGTTACAACAGCTGATATCTGTCAAGGTGAATATACCCAGCAGCTTTTACCGGAATGCGGAGATTTTATTCTACAACGCCGTGATGGCATGTTTGCATACCAGCTTTGCACACCATTAGACGACGGCATACAGGGCGTCAGTGAGGTTGTCAGGGGACGTGATTTATTATCAAGTACTGCGCGTCAAGTATGGCTTATGCAAACATTAGGCTACATCCCGCCTACATATTGTCACATACCTCTTCTTTTAGCTCCCGATGGCCGTCGATTATCCAAGCGCGACAAAGACCTAGATCTCGGCATTTTGCGCCAAACACATAAAACACCCCACGTCTTAATAGGACAACTGGGATATTTAGCCGGCATTATCCCAAAGCCTACCCCTATATCAGCACAAGATCTCATTCCTTTTTTCGACTGGAAAAAGATATCAAAGAGGGATATTATAATACAAGAAAATACTCTACTAACAAAATAGGCTACACCAAACTTTTATCTGGTGTAGCCTATTTTTATCGACAATCATTCATGTCGTTTGATATTTATATATTTTCTCTGCGAATCATTTCCACAATATCATTTGCAGAAGGCGGACATCCGGCGCATGTATGCGAAAATTCCTTACAACATTTCCCTACACCCCATACCCCTTGTTTTCCTTGCCATCCTTGTCCCACGCATATAGGGCTTTTCAGCGCTTGTATCTCCTGTCCACTCATCCTACTCAGCGCACGTATCACCGCTGCATAACACGCGCTACATGCGTTATCCTCTTTTGCATGCACTGCCAGTCTACGCACTTTACCGCTTGCCACATGCGATTTCCCACCTTGACTTGCATCATTTAACCATTTAATATTTGCACTGCTCACATCAGCGTTTCCAACGCCTAATGCTTCCGCTATTTTAATATATGCTACTTCACTTACATCGTATCCCATCTGCTGTGCAGCATATGCATCACACAATACCGGATCACACGCAGCAAACAACCTGTTTCCGACTACCGGGTTGCCACCCTCTTCAAAATCAAGATCACCACAAATAGCATCCACTAAAATAAAATCATTCTTACACTTAGTGTTTAAATGCGCAATAGGTTTATGTAAACCTATGCTGTGAAAATTCCGCTTTTCTTTATCAGGAATTATCCCTTTATTGTTTTTCAGTGCACATGTGATTTTCGTCTGACAATGCCCCTTCATCACCGGCATATTTATCATGAAATCCACGCCCATGGCCTGATCACAAATTTGTATTTTCATCCCGGCACAATCGTACGTCTTATAACTATCTTTTTGTGTGTCACAAATCCTCACATCATATTTTTCCGCAAGTTTCTTATAGCCACATCTACGAAAAGCCTCTTCAGTGCGCGCGCCCACCCAGCTACCTTCCATGATGGTGATGTCACGAAACCCATTTTCTTGTAAGTATTGCAACACACCTTCCACCACTGACAAATGAGTAGTTGCTCCGTCGTCTGCATCACGTGGCACCACTAGGTTAGGTTTTAATGCGATTTTCGCTGTAGTTTTTTCTATCATATCTTTTAGATTTGCATTTTTACAAATCTCTTTTGCCATTTCGATATGATCCTGACCATATATCACTAAAATATCTTTTTTATCCATGACACACCTCTTTTATGTGATTGCCTTTTCTATAGTTTATCATAATATAGTGCGTTTTTACACAAAAATCGAGTGTACAGATTATCCTGCACACTCAATTTCATATTAACACTTTATCTTTTATGCTTCTGCGCCTTCTTCCAGTGCAAGTACCGGTGGTGCTGCAGTTGGCGAATTTTCCATCAGATGGAAACGATTGACTTGGTTTTTCATTATCTGCGCTTGTGCCGATAGCTCTTGACTTGCCGCTGCGCTTTCCTCAGATGTTGCAGAATTCATCTGTATTACCACTGCTATTTGATCTATGCCTGTGGTAGTTTGTGTCAACGAATCCGCTTGTAATGTAGACGCACTAGCCACTTTTTCCAATATATCCATAATCTCTTGAGCACCCACCAAAACGTCACTTGTTGCCTTTGCTGTTTCGGCGGCTACTGCTGATCCGTTTTCTACTGCTCGCAAAGAATTTTCAATAAGTTCAGCTGTGCTCTTAGATGCCTCGGCAGATTTATGAGCTAAATTACGTACTTCATCGGCAACCACAGCAAATCCTTTTCCTGCCTCGCCCGCTCTGGCTGCTTCTACCGCTGCATTCAGTGCCAAAATATTTGTTTGGAAGGCGATATCTTCAATAGTTTTAATAATTTTACTAATTTCATCGGAACAGTTACTAATTTCCTGCATTGCCGATATTACTTCTTTCATCTGGTTATCAGTATGCCCCATTTGCCGGCCTACAAACTGTACTTTCTCGTTTACCGTTTGGATATTTTTTGCATTTTCGTTTGTTTGCGCTGTAACGTCATTAATTGCCGCCGATAGCTCTTGAATAGTTCCTGCTTGCTCTGTAGCGCCTTGTGCCAAAGTTTGTGCACCTGAAGACACCTGACTTGCCCCCATTGTGATTTGATCTGCCGACAAAGAGATTTGTGTAAGAACATCATTGAAAGCTCCAACAGCCATCACAATACTTTGGGCCATGTCGATAAACTCGCCTTTAAACTCAACTTCGGGATGAATATCCAGGTCACCACTTGCTATCTCCCTCATGCCGCGCTGAATGTCTACAACATAAGATCTGAGGCTATGCACCATCTCGCGCATAGAATTTGCCATATCGCCAAATTCATCTTTGGATTCATACTCTAATTCAATATCCGTTAGTTTACCTTCTGCCAGTTCACTACTCACTTTTTGCATCTCTTTTAATGGCTTTGTGATTCTTACTGTAAGGCTGGTGAACCACACCACCATTAGCCCCAACATAACCACACTGCTTATTGCGAAAGTAATAAGTGTTTGTGATATCTTGTTTTCGATATCTATAATTTGTTCGGTTGCATTTATCTCTGTCAAGTCCGTTATTTCGCCAGCTAAAGCCAGCATGCCTTCAATCACCGGCATAATATCATTTTCTAGCATCTCTTCAGTAATTTGCTGTGTGTCTATTGTTGCTGTACTTGCCAGAAACTGCTCGAATTGTGATTGCAACGTCTCAAGCCTTGGAATTTCCTCCATAAACACACCGCTCGTGTCGTTCCTAAACAGCTCATCCACCTCAGCAATTTTTTCTCCAACAGACACAAATATTTCTTGCACAGCTTCATCTGTATCCTCAGACACGCCTTGTCCATCTTCAATCGCTAATATAGTTTTATACATATAAATCTCTAAATCTCGCATGTCTTTTTCAATGGTGTTTAGTATTTTTTCTGCATCATGTGAATGCTCAAGAGAAAGTGTTCTATCTCCTATTGCTGACACATTGGAAACAGCCCATAGAATAGTTGCTATAAAAATCATAACTAATGAACCAAATGCAGCAGCTAACTTTCCTTTTACTTTCAAGTTCTTCATATGCGGTTCCTTTCATTTTATACTACACTTTTCCGATTTTTACACAGCTTATATTAAACCATTATTTCATATTTTTTACATATAGCTCCGATTTTTTCAAACAACTTAATCTTATAATTTATATATTTATAATTCAACCAACCTTTGTGCATACTTGTTAAAAGTATATATTGAATATTGACAACTTTCAATCAATTCTTACAATAATTCATATATTTTTTACGTCTACGCTATTTTAAATTCTTAATTGTAGAAATATTTGATTTTTTGGTATATAATATGCATCATATTAGTTATAGTTACACAGTTTACGCAAGGATATTTTATGAACTCGTTATCTCTTTTTCAGCGTCGAATACTTGCCACATTAATTGCCCTCTTTATCGGATTTTTATATTATTTGCAGGGATTGTTTACCGGGTTTTATATTCCTTGCATGTTTCATGCCATCACCGGCTTGCAGTGCCCCGGATGCGGTATCACCACCGCCATTCTTTCTTTACTTCGCGGCGATTTGCAAGGTGCTGTATATGCGAACTTAGGCCTTACTTTTTTGCTTCCCTTACTTATACCGCTTTTGATAAGTATATGGCTTAGATGGACACTAGGAAAACCATATTATGGTAAAGCGACACAGATATTATGTTGGGTGTGTATTGTCGCATTACTTTTTTGGGGTATCTACCGGAATATTCCTACTATACTCGGCTTTCTTCAATTGACTTTTTTCAAATAACATGATAATATTAATTTATTCTTATTGGAGAGGCGGTTTTATTTGTTATGTATAAAAGTATTCCTTTGTGTATTGTCTTGACTATTGTCACTTTCGGTATTTATGGCATTTACTGGATGTATACCATCAACTCGGTTGCGAGCCAAGTAAATCCTACTGAATGGAACAAAGGTTTTGGCATGGTGATCTTGCTATCCATCATCACTTGTGGCATATACACATACTTTTGGTACTTCAAGCTGGGCAAAGCTTTTGCACCCTTCACCGGTGGTGACAACAGCACACTATATCTTATCCTAGCTATTGTGGTTCCGGGTCTTGGTTCTTACATCAATCTTAGCTTGATACAAAATGATATCAACAAACTTTATCCAGCTAGCTAATCAAACAAGTCAAAATCCCTCGGTATATTACCGAGGGATTCTTTTTTCGCTATATTTTTGCTGTATTTTAGAACTTTAGTTAATGGTTTTAATTAACTCTCTTAAATATATACTCTTCACTTTCAGAAAGCCTTAATATCACTTCATCCATGGTGATAAACACAACATCTACATCTTCATATCCATTTTCCGAGATAAGCTGTCTGTCTTGCACGCTATACTCGCCACTTATACGCTGTTGTAAGCCTTCAAAGTGATATGCACTACCACGAGAGTCAAATATCCATTCCATTGTGCCACCACCGTCAGCAGACTCCCATTTGCCACTTAAAAACAACCTGATGTATTCATCACTCATTACCAGTGGCTCTATCCATATCTCATTTTGCAGCTCTCTTAGTGTGTTTAGCGTGTTTTGTGCATCTTCCAAAGAAGCTACGCCCTGCTCGTATGCTTGTGCTGCTTTGGCGTATTTATCCGAGCTTTTATATTCCACAGGTAAATTGGCAAAAAGGTCTATGGACGCAATTATATGCGCAGCATTCGAGCTCATATACATGCTCATCGCCATATCATACTCTTCGCTATAAAGCTCATCTGCCAGCCCTGCAGCCAGCTCTTCGCTATCTAAGAAGCTTTCAAGTGATGTGTATGTTATATATTGCTCATGTTTATCTTGGGTACTTTCTGCCATCATATACTTATTTAGGCATTCGATATAATATTCGCTTTCTTTGTAGTCTTCTAAGTATTCAAGCACTTCAAGGCTCTCGCTTAACTCACCGTGTTCCATCATATCCATGGCCAAGTCATAGCATGTCGCCTGCACTAAATCATTACTTGCCGTGTATCCTGATAGCGACTGCAATATTTCTAAAGCTTCATCGTGTTTTTCTTCTTGAAGTAGCATCCATGCTTTACTATAGTCATACTGCCACGCCAAATCATCTTCTATCCATAATGTATTTTCCACAATACTTACAAGCTGTGGATAGTCCTCGCCTACAAATGCATCTTGGGCATTTTCTTTTTGTATTTCAGCCCATATCAGTAGCCCGCCTACAACAGCTATCAGCACACCTGTCGCCACCACTAAAGCTGTTTTCAGCAGTTTTTCACCTTTAATCTCACTTTTTAATGGATTTTCTTCAGCGTTTTCAGATTTCGCAGCTTCATTGGCATCTGATTCTTCGTCGCTCTTTTTAGAGATTTTATCTTCCGGTAAAGCCACGCTCACATCTTCGTTTTGCGGCTCCATTTGCGATTCGGGATTTTTTTCTTCTGTATTAGTTTCCACCGGCGCTTCTTCGTCTGTGCTTTCATCAGGCTGTTCCGCTTCGAGATCCTCTTTTTTTGTGTCTTGTTCTTCGGCTTGTTCTTCGGCTTGTTCTTGGTTATCATCCGCCTGACTTAGATCTTCTTCTTTTTCATTTTCTAATTTTTCTAAAGCTTGAATCAAATCATTCAGGTCTGTAAACCTATCGCTAATTTCCAGCGCCATGGCCTTATTCACCATATCTGAAAATGCATCTTCTTTTTGTAGCAAATTTTCTTTTGAGATACGTGATCTTGCATCTTGCGGTGGTATACCTGTAAGCATCATATACATGGTGGCGCCAAGAAAATACACCGCCGATGCCGATGTAGCTTTTCCTTTTGTCACTTCCGGTGCCGAAAAGAATGGATAGGCGCGTGCAATATCACTTTGTGGCGCCGTATCTTTTAATGACACCACACCTTCATCTACCAGCAAATTATCAGGGCTCAGCACAAGATTCACATCATGCTTATCCTGCAACTGATGCAATTCTTGTGCAAATATTTTCATTGCCCTAATTATTTCTCTTTCATTCACGGACTACTCTCCCTTGGTATTGTTTGTGTCTGATTCTTCACTTTGTTCAGGATCCGGCTTTTTATTTTCATACTTTGATAGTTTATGTCGCCATTTTTTGTGATGTTTAGTTTTTTTCGTCAGCTCATGCACCGGATTTTCCACACCTTTTTCTTCCAGCTTTGTGGTTACATCTTTGCGAGCTAAAATATATATCACACTAAATAATGGAATAAAGAATATCATGCCAAATATACCGGCCACACCACCACCGATTGTAACCGCCACTAGCATTCCCACCGGTGGCAAGCCCACTGAAGAACCAAGCACTCTTGGATAAATGATATTGCCTTCCACTTGCTGGACGATAATCATGATGATAACAAATGCCAGTGCCCGCCAAAAGCCCATGGATACCAACAGTAAAAACACGCCTATAGCACACCCTATGTAAGCACCCACCAGTGGAATAAGCGAGAAAAACCCAACTACCACTGATATCAAAAGTGCATAATCAAACCCACCTACACTCAAAATCAATAGGTATCCCAGAGAAAGTAAAACGGCCTCTAAGCATTGGCCTGAAATAAAATTCGAGAATGTGCGCGAGCTAAGCGATGCAACGTCTTTAATTTTTAGATATTTTTCTTGAGGCATGTATGCTTGCAATACACCTTTTAGCTGGGCAATTAAATGTTCTTTGCCAAATAACAAGTAACAAGCAAACACAGCAGAGATAAGTGACGTAAATATACCACCGGCAATGGATGTGGCAATGGATATGGTGGATGCGAAGAAGTCGCTTGCGCCACTTGTCAAAAATGCAGTAAAGCTTTCAAACATTTTACCCCAGTCAAGGTCTAAGCTTTCTATCCAAACCTGTATTTCCGGAATATATTGATAGTATTTTTCAAGGTCTTGTTCTATTCTTGCAATGTAGCCCGGCATACTTTCTGTCAGCAATACAACTGTAGCCCATAGCTGCGGCACGGCAATACCTATTATTAGGCCAACTACCGAAAGCAATAGTATAAGCGATATTAAGAAGCTAAGTAGGCGTCTCATCGGTGATATATTCCCGCGGAAAAATTTCTTTTCAATAAATCGCATCGGCATATTCAAGATAAACGCTATTATAAAACCTACCACAAAAGGAAAAATCAAGCTCCATATTACCGATATAAGAGTTCCTATTATATCAAAGTTATTTAAAAGCCAGTTTAGCAGTACTCCACCCACTACCAACAATGCAAGGCTTTTTATAAGATTGTTATTTAGTTTCAAGTATATATCCCCCTTTTAAATAGTAATATATATTCTATCAGTTTATCATAAAATCACACATATGTAAAAACACTTGCCTAAATCGCATATTTTATGGTATTCTTTTATATATTGTTACATTAATACTGCATGTTTGTGCCTGTTTTCATTTTAACTTATATATCATTCTAAACTTGTCATTCGCTGACACAACCACATGAGATGAAATTTAAGTGAGGGTATTATGTGGATTTTTGCTGCAATTATTGCTTAAATAGTATTTATAGCTGCATTTTTGAAAGCTGCCACTAAGTAGTTTTCAAGGCTCATTTGCATTGTTATCTATAAATAGTTATATATGCGCCCGTAGCGCAGTTGGATAGCGCGTTTGACTCCGACTCAAAAGGTCGCTGGTTCGAATCCAGTCGGGCGTACCAGTGTACCCAAATGGGTATGCTATGGCGCTGGACCCAATTTGTTTGGGTTCAGTGTCATTTTTTATTATATGCTTAAAGCTATGATTGCTTTTTAGGTTATAGTTTTCATTTTCTATGATATAATTGCATCAATGAAAGATGGCACGGCTGATACAAGCAAATCGACCTTTTAAATCACAACTAACTATCAATAAGATTTAGGAGACATTTAATAATGTTTAACAAAATCGATATGCCGAGCTGGAATAGAAAAACCAGCTTTAATCACTATTTCGATAACGTACCTTGCACATATAGTATGACGGTGAACTTAGATATAACAAGCTTCTTAGAAACTATCACCACAAACCACCAAAAATTTTTTCCAATGATGCTTTATGTACTTTCACAAGTTGTAAATACACACAAAGAGTTTCGTATGGATATCGATGAAGAAAAAAATATTGGGTATTATACTTATTCAAATCCTTGCTACACAATTTTCCATGATGAAACAGAAACAATCACCAATATATGGACTGAATACACTACGGATTTAGACCTGTTTATAGAAAGCTATAATGATGACATATCCACATATAAACGTGATTTTCACAACTCAAAACCCTTGCTTGGCAGGAATTACTTTAGCGTTTCTTGCATACCTTGGACAAGTTTCACCGGCTTTAATTTGAACTTACAAAAAGGATATGACTATCTACTGCCAATTTTTACAATGGGTAAATATTTCCCCGAGGGTGACAAGATAATGCTACCATTAGCAATACAAGTGCACCATGCAGTATGTGATGGTTTTCATCTTTCGCGATTTATAAATGATTTGCAAACTTATCTTAGCACATTTACATTATCAGCATAATTTTCACATCGCTAGTTCAAGTTCGTATCAGCATTTAATGTTTTCACTATCTTTATTTTTTACGAAAGTAGTGCATATTAATGAAACATAGCTTTTCTTCACTTTCTGACCATGATTGCGAAATTTTAATTTTAGGCTCATTGCCCGGTGACGTATCATTACAAAAAAAGCAATATTATGCACATCCACGAAATGCTTTTTGGCGCATTATGTGTGATATTTTAGGCGAAGAGTTTTCCGATAACTACACTGCTCGGTGCGATATGCTTTTACGGCATAAAATCGCACTATGGGATGTGGTGCATTCTGCTAATCGCAAAGGCTCGCTTGATACTGCCATAAAAAACCATACTCCGAATGATTTTAATGCTTTTTTCCATCAGCATCCACATGTTAGAAAAATTTTGCTCAATGGCGGTAAAGCCGCTACATTGTTCCACAGACATTGCACTGATAGCGCCATACCCACTATCGCCCTGCCCTCCACCAGCCCTGCCTATGCCGGTATGAAATATGAAGAAAAATATGCTATATGGTATAACGCCATACATGGATAAGAGGTGCCGACTTGACAAAAACCAACGCCATGAGATTGCTGGATTTATCAAAAATAGAATATTCAACCAAGGAATACACCGTAAAAAGCGATGAACTTTTGGGTGTTCAAGTAGCTGCAACGGTTGGCATGTCTGCTGATGAAGTATTTAAAACACTTGTGGCAAAAGGCGATAAAAATGGGATAAATGTATTTTGCATTCCTGTCAGCCGCGAACTCAATTTAAAAAAAGCTGCCGCTGCGAGCGGTAACAAAAAAATTGAAATGCTGCCGGTGAAAGACATTTTAAGCGTGACAGGATATGTAAGAGGTGGGTGCTCACCCATAGGAATGAAAAAGAAATATCCCACTTATATTGATGAAACTGCATTATTATTTGATGAAATAGGTGTTAGCGGCGGAGCTAAAGGGTGTGAAATCATCATCAAAAGTGATATTCTAGGCAGCTTTATAAACGCCTGCTTTTATGATTTGACTTAATTGTTTTTAAAAATCAATTTATTTTTAATAAAAAAACACCGATTTACAAGTTTTGTAAATCGGTGTTTTTTATTAAGAGCGCATCTTATTTATACTGTAATTGTAAGTTTATATACTTCACTAAATCCATTGCCTATTTCTGCAGCTAAGTATATATAATATGTGCCACCGGCTTGTATGTTAGAAAATTGTAATGTGCCGGCATATGGTATTGCATCTGTGTTTGTGCTTACCGTAGCCGCAGAAATTAATGTCCCGCTAAATCCTGCACCGGCATCCTTCACCTGCTGTGCTGTCGGCATATTGTCTGCGGTATACACCACACCATGAAGTACACACGGCAGTGATGTCTGCACTGAAATGTTCACCATACCGTTAGCGTCTGCTGCTCTTGTAGCCGATGTGATCTCTACACTGTTTGGCTCATACACTTTTACAATGGATATAGTACTTTGCCATGTGCCTGTAGCATCTTCAGCCGCATTACTAAGCACATAATATGTTTTTGTGAGATCAGGCAAGTCAAACGACAATGTTTTACCTGAGCTGTCCACTCCATACGCGCGCGTTTTGCTTACCGCACCACTCAGAGTTTTGCCACGATTGAAATAATCATAAAACGTGGTGGTATTAATTGATGTAGGATCGGTTGTCAAAATAGCATTCACTGTGCTTGTTACATCTGTTTTGTATACCACACTCACTGTTTCACTGGTAAGATCCACTCCCGGTGCGGGTGTGTTTTCGATAAACTTAGGCGCGGGGTTTGGCTCCGGCGGTACACTAACGCTACTGGGTGCCTCAGAGCTTGCCGGCATAGAAGACACCACCGGCTCACTGGACGCTACTGGATCTTCAGATGTACTGCTGGACGGTGTAAGCGGAATAGTGAACTCCGGTAAAGCTACAGATGTGCTATTTGCAGACTCTTCCTCGCCGCAAGCTGCAAGAACAATAACAAAACAAATAATAACTATCCATACTATTTTTTTCATAATCACACACTCCTCACCATATTAATAAACCTGATATTTTTTATCATTTTAAAAAACTCTAACTCTTGCAAATCATGCTAAAATCTTGCTTTATTTCAAAATTATCCGGATTTTTAATAACATTTTTGGTTTTTTACTTTAAATTTGTTCAAAAATGCGATGTGAACACACTATTAGATTTTCTTATAAATTCATTCAAAACTATAAAAACTTCAAAATAGCTCATATGTAAAGTATACCAAAAAAAGTACTGCTAAATCTAAAATTTGCAGTACCCTTTGAATTAATTATACATTTTCAGCTCGGTAGAATTAAAGCTCTACCTTACCAATTTCTAAAATGGTGTATGAAATCACACTATCATTAGGAAGCGTAACATTCACAACATCATTCAATCTATGTCCCATCAGCGCAGCACCTACAGGAGACTCATCGCTGATTTTACCGCTCATTGGGTCCGCTTCTGTAGATCCTACAATATCATACTCGTCAATATCGCCATCTGAATCTTTCACACGTACATGACTTCCTACCATCACATAATCTGTGCTCACTTCATCTTCATCCAGAATATGCACATTTTTCAGCATTTTTTCTAGCTCGGCAATTCGACTTTCGACTATTCCTTGCTCGTTTTTGGCCTCGTCATATTCACTATTTTCAGATAAATCACCATAACCACGCGCAACTTTAATCTTTTCTGCCACATCTTTGCGCTTGGCAGTTTTTAGATAATTCAGTTCTTCTTCCAGCTTTACTAGGCCCGCTTGTGTTACAATAACTTCTTTGGTCTTCATAATTACGATTAACTCCTTCACAGGTAAAAAAATCTACAAATTTGTTGAAGTAACATTCAATGTATTATTTTTACAATATTCACTATTATACATAATGATGAAAAGCGGCAATCTGCCGCTTTTCATCATTTGTGAATTTGAGTGTCATTATAGTACATTTAACTTTACTTGTCAACTGTTTTTTAACAAAATTTTAACGAAATATAGACAATCTTCACTAATCCTCTTCGTCTTTTTCTGTGAAAATCTTCTTGGCATCCTCCACCACTTTGGCTTCCAGCGTCTGTGGCAGCGGCTCGTAGCGTATAAACTCAAATGTGTAATAGCCACGTCCTTGAGTCAACTGACGCATGTAAGTAGTGAAGTCATGCATCTCACTTTGTGGAATTTCTGCTTCTACCAATTGCAGGCTATCTTCACCTGGGTTCATTCCCATTACACGGCCACGGCGCTTATTCACCTCACCCATTATATCGCCGGTATTGTTATCAGGCACATATGCCTTCAGTACACCAATGGGCTCTAATATCACCGGACTGCCTCCGGGAAGCGCTTCTTTATATGTCTTTTTGGCCGCCATCTTAAACGCCATTTCGGAAGAGTCTACCGGATGGTAGCTGCCGTCCCAAAGGGTAGCTTTCAAGCCTACCACGGGATATCCCGCCACAACACCATGCAAGGTAGCTTCACGCAGGCCTTTTTCTACAGCCGGGAAGAAGTTCTTTGGCACGCTTCCTCCAACTACTTTTGTTTCAAAGATAAGCGTATCCGATTCGATTGGCTCAAATTCTATATCCACATCGCCAAACTGGCCGTGACCACCTGTTTGTTTTTTGTGGCGGGCACGTTTGCGCACTTTCTTGCGCAATGTCTCACGATAAGCCATACGAGGCTCGTCCAGTGCCACATCAATGCCAAACTTCGTTTTCAGCTTGCTTACTGCAACATCCAGATGCTGCTCGCCCAGTCCACTAAGCAGCTGCTGAACTGTTTCAGAGTCTACCCTATATGTAAGGGTGCGGTCTTCTTCCAGCAGTCTCTGCATAGCCGAAGAAATTTTACTCTCATCACCTTTTTTAGTGGTTCTCAGTGCCATGGTATAAGTCGGTGTTGGGAACATCGGCTCATCAATTTTCACAACATCGCCGGGATCACACAAGGTATCCCCTGTTTTTGTTCCTTGCAATTTTGTCACGGCACCCATATCGCCTGCCGATATTTCTGATGTATCAATTTGCTTTTTACCTTTTAAGAAAAGTAATTTGCCCATTTTTTCGTTTTCGCCTGTGGTGCTGTTCACAACAGCCGAATCGCTCTTCATAACTCCACGTACCACTTTCACGTAAGAAAGTTTACCAACAAACGGATCAGCCACTGTTTTAAACACATATGCAGCTAGTTTTCCGGAGACGGCGCAATCAATTTCCAGTGCATTTCCAGCCTTATCGGTAGCGGCCATTGCACCACCACGTTGTGAGCTTGGAAGCAAGTCTTTTATGTTGCGCAAAAGCATATCCAAAGCTGCCATCTCGGTAGACACACCACACAGCACCGGTGTAATAGTGCCTGTTTTTGTGCCTATGCGTAATCCCTCAGTGATTTCATCTATTGTGAAAGCTTCCCCTGCAAAGAATTTTTCCATCAATGCATCATCGGTTTCAGCCACAGCTTCCATCATAGCGTTCTTCACTTCTTCATATCTATCGCTCAAGTCCGGCACATCCACCTGTGTGGGAACGCCTTTTTCGTCATACACGAACGCTTTTTCTGAAATAAGGTTTACAAACACTACTTGACCATCATTGTCATACGGTACCACAATGGGGCAAAGCGAATTGCCAAACTCTTCTTTCAGCGCGTCAAACACTCTATAAAAACGTGCATTCTCAGCATCTACTTTACTTATATAAATCATTCTTGCCTTATTGCGCTTTTCGGCCAAGCGATATGCCTTTTGTGCACCAACGGTAAGTCCGCTTCGTGCAGATATGGTAATCAGCACGCTCTCTACCGCATTTATGCCTTCGTACATACCCAGCTCAAAGTCAAACAGTCCCGGAACATCCACTAAGTTTATCTTATGGTTATCCCATTCCACCGAAGCTATCGCCGCTGACAAAGACGCTGTGCGTTTTGCCTCTTCGGGATCAAAATCCATTGTAGTATTTCCTTCTTCCACCTTACCAAAGCGGTCTGTTCCTTTGGTGTAAAACAACATCGCCTCTGCCAAGGTAGTTTTGCCGGTGCCCGAATGGCCCGCCAGCATGACGTTCCGAATTTTGTCAGGTGTTACACTCATATGATTTATCCCCTTTCGCCCACTTGATGCCCCACTTTATTATAGTTAATAATTTACATCAAGCAGACACTTATATTTTCTGATTTTATCATATTTTCACAGGAATGTCCAAGTTATTTGGATAATTTTTACCTATTTTGTCAACAAAAACCACAGTTCCTTTTTGTTCATTTCGACGAAGGCAATATTCAATTGATAAGTTTTTAATATTCTATGTATTTTTTGTTACGAACGAACGACTATTATTCAATTCATTATTTTACTATTACCGTAGGATTATTTAGAGTCTTTTGTGTACATATATGTATACATATTATTAACTTTACACTTATATATACACATGAGTTCACATATCTTCACCTACTTTTATACATAAAAAACTCCTGCAGACGGAATGTCCACAGGAGATTTATATATTTTCTTGTATTCGTTTATTTTGCCAATAAAAGGCTAACTTTACGGCTGTACTCTGCAGGGTCATTTACAGGCAATCCGGCTATCAGTAACGCTTGGTCATAAAGTAGCTCGGCATATGTTTTCAAAAGCTCTTTGTCTTCATCGAAAAGCACCTGCAACTTTGCAAACAATGCATGATCCGGGTTTATCTCAAGCACTTTAGTGCTTTCTACTTTTTCTTCGGTTGGCATACTGTTCAGAACCTTTTCCATTTCAATGGACAAGCCACCTTCTGATGTCAGTATAACAGGATTTTCACCCATACGGCCCGAGGCTTTTACTTCTTTCACCTTACCGGAAAGTGCTTCTTTAACAAACGAAAACAGGTCTTTATTGTCTTCATTTTGTTTTTTCACTTCTTCTTTTTCTTCTTCACTCTCAAGGCCCAGATCTTCTCCGCCGGTAATATTGCGGAATTCTTTTTCATCATAATTTCTCATTATCTGCAAAACAAACTCGTCTACATCTTCACTCAGCAGTAAGAAATCAAAGCCTTTTTCCTTTAAAAGAGCTGCTTGTGGCAAGCTAAGAAGACGTGTTTTTGCATCTTTGTCTCCCGCAGCGTAGTAAATATACTTTTGGTCTTCAGGCATATTTTCCACATATTCTTTTAGTGTTTTCAGTTTGTCGTCAGTGGCCGACAAAAACAAAAGTAGATCTTTTAGGTTTTCAATCTCGGCGCCAAATCCTGAATATGCACCCACTTTAAGTTGCAAGCCAAAGTTCTTGAAGAATGATTCGTACTCTTCACGTTCGTTTGACAGCCAGGATTTTAGCTCGTTTCTGATTTTTCTCTCAAGTGATGTGCGGATAAGTTTCAGCTGACGGTCGTGCTGAAGCATCTCACGCGAAATATTTAGTGAAAGGTCTTGGCTATCCACCACACCTTTTACAAAACTGAAATAATCCGGTAGCAAGTCGGCACATTTTTCCATAATCAAAACGCCGCTGGCATATAGCTGCAAACCTTTTTCATATTCTTTTGTGTAATAGTTAAACGGTGGATTTGAGGGAATGAACAAAAGCGAATTATAAGTAGCACTACCCTCTGTACTGCTTTGAATAACTTTTGCCGGGTCTTGATAATCGGAAAACTTTTCTTTGTAGAAGTTTGCGTAGTCTTCCTCTTGAACCTCGCTTTTTTTACGTTTCCAAATAGGTACCATGCTGTTTAAAACACTCAGCTCGGTATAACTTTCGTACTCATCTTCCGAGCCTAGCTTCTTGCGCTGTTTTGTTTTGTTCATCTTTATGGGATAGCGCACATAGTCTGAGTATTTTTTCACCAGTTGCTCTAAGCGATACTCATCTAAAAACTCACTATAACTTTCATCTTCAGTGTCTTCTTTAAGCACCAATATGATATCTGTACCCACTGCATCACGCTGTGCTTTTGTCACAGTATATCCGTCAGCACCCTTGCTTTCCCATTTATAGGCTTCCTCCGCGCCAAATGCACGCGAAATAACCGTCACTTTTTTCGCCACCATGAACGCCGAGTAAAATCCAACGCCAAACTGCCCAATGATATCGATATCCTTCGCTGCATTATTTTCTGTTTTAAAGCTAAGGCTACCACTTTTTGCAATAACACCCAGATTGTTTTCAAGGTCGGCTTTATCCATGCCAAGCCCGTTATCGGTAATTTGCAAAGTAGCGTTTTCTTTATCGGTTGTGATGGTGATGGCAAAATCTTCCCTCGCCATGTTCACGCTATCATCTGTAAGCGACAAGAAATACAGCTTATCCACTGCATCGGATGCGTTGCTTATAAGTTCTCTTATAAATATTTCTTTATGTGTGTAAATGCTGTTGATCATCAAATCAAGCAAACGTTTACTCTCTGCTTTAAACTGTCTCATGTATGCCTCCTAAATGTAGTTCATATTACTTTTTAGCAGTCACGCTATGTGAGTGCTAATGTTTAGTTTACAACTTTTTTGTGTTAAATGCAAGGGTAAATTTTGTTTTTTATGTACATAAACTTATTTTTTACACTATACTGTTTCCACAATTTGCGGGCCGGTGCTTACAGGCTGTGCCACAAATATTTCCACCGCAATATCATTCGCTTTTTGTGCCGCTGTTTGCGCCTGAATTTTTGTCTCAAACATACCGAAAACTGCCGCACCACTGCCTGTCATCATGGAGGCTATTGCGCCCTCATCATCCATTATCTTACGTAGTGCAACTGTGGTGTCATCGCCATTTGAAGGCTCTAGCATATTTTGCATATGCAAGCATAATTCCTTTATATTCCCATTTGTAAGCGCATTACATGCGGCGCCAATATCAGGGATGAATGGACTACCCATCTCATCAAAGCGCTTGTATGCCAAAGGTGTCGACACCCCGCCTTTTGGCATAGCGATGGCAAAATAGCATTCGGATAGTGGTGCAAGAGGTGTCATTTTTTCTCCGATACCAAACACTCGCGCCGTGCCACCCAATAAAGAAAAAGGTACATCCGCACCCACCTGCACGCCCATCTCACACATCTCATCCAGCGAAAGACGCGCGCCGTATAGCTCGTTCAAGCCCACCAATACCGCCGCCGCATCTGCACTGCCGCCGGCCATGCCTGCCCTGGTGGGCACTTTTTTATGTATCGTGATATCCGCTCCGGCTAGTAGGCCTGTTTCTGTAAAAAAAATCTTGGCTGCTTTTGTTGCAGTATTTTTATCCGTAGCGGGAATAAGACTATTAGGAAGGCGCAATGAATATCCCATGCTTTTTACCACTTCCACTGTTTCCCACACGTCCACCGCCTGCATTATCATGTCAACCAAATGATATCCACCATCGGTAAGACCCGTCACCGCTAGGGCAAGGTTTAGCTTTGCCGGAGCTCTCACCACCACTCGATTCATCAAAGCACCCTCCATTCAAAAAATATACACTCTACATTTTCATTCTGCATCATCATGCAGCTGCAAGCGCATTGCTGTATCTGTAAGCACTGCAAAATCCAGTTTTTCATAAAGCGGTCTACCAGCTGCAGATGCGTTTAAGTTAATGGCAGTAACATCCATTTCGCGCGCCGTTTGCACCAGTTTTTCTATCAATTGTTTCGCATACCCTTTTTTACGATGCTGTGGAGCAGTGTAAACATTTGATACATATGCTACCCTACCGTTTGGATACTGGTCATTTGGAGGCATGGCCGCCACCGTGAAAAAAGCTGTGCATATAGGTTTATTATCTACAAACCCCATCAGCGCCGCGAAATTTTCACTGCCTAAGTTCGCAGTAAAAAAATCTTCCAGCGCAGGTTTCAGTTTTTCTTCTGTTTCTTGTGATATATTTCTAAATTCTTCCAAAAATGAAAAACGCAACTGTAAAAGGCTATCCATATCTTCTATTGTCGCTTGACGAACTTCCATTTGTTACCTCTCCTTTTTTAGCGTCCGAACAACCCTACACGCTTTATATCCACTGCATGTACCGGGCATATTTCATGACAACAAAAACATTTAATACATTTTGTATATTCGATTTTTGCCGCCGATTTTTCCATTGTGATAATTTTTTGCGGGCAAATTTCAGCACATTTTTTACAGGTTACACATTTCGACTTGATTATCCACGGTTTTGGTGCCACTTTAGCCGCTATAAGCGATATTACAGGACGTAATAATTTGGGTGCACTCGATGAAAAATCCAGTTTTCCACTATAGCTACGAGGTGGCTTAAAATCCTTTATAACATGTTTTGCCGCATCATCGCCAACCAATGTACCTTCAGGCAACGTATCAGGACACAAACCTCTTTTGTTTGCCTCTTTTAATATCGGCACATCCATCATCGGCATCTGCATAGCCCGAGACACCACCATGTCTACAAGGTATGGGTCCCCTCCACAAAACAAAAGATCACACCTGCGTGGTGTGCCACTGCCGGGTCCATCCCCTTCCATGGCAATCAAGCCGTCTACAATATGCATGTCTGCTTTCACTGCATTGCATAAATCCACAATCATGGCCACAAAATCTTCTTTTTCGGGAAACCGCATATGAAACTCAGCCTTTTGTAGGCCCGGCACGCATCCAAACAAATTTTTCACAGCGCATGATACCCTTGTGAGGACATGGGTTTTCATCTTGGGCACATTTATGATAAAGTCACAATCCTTCACAGGTGCCAAAACCGTAAATTCGCGTACTCTTTTCCCGTTTGTTTTTAGTGCCACAAATTCATCGCCTATGTATGTTTTGACATTTGTTTTTTCACAAACTTTGTCTATTCCACAGGTTTTGTATATATTTTTCATTACCGAAATCGTGTGCATGCCGCCCGGTGAGTCCGCCACAGTGATATCCCTTACCCCACGCTTTTTCAGCGAATTTATGATAGCATATATCACAATCGGGTGGGTTGTGACAGCTTTATCGGGAGTATTTGCACGAAGCAAATTTGGCTTTATCAGCACTTTACTTTCAGGTGTGAGTTTTTCTGTGCACGGCAGTACATTAAAAAAATATTCTACCGCATTACAAATAGCCTGCGTGTCGCTGCAGGCTACTTTTTTTGCATATACATATGGGTGCATCAACGTATTTTCTTTCATTTTTGACGTTTCATAAACCGACCTATACACTCTACTGCGCGTTTTAGATGATCCAGAGAATATGCATAACTGATGCGCACAAATCCCTCTCCACTTTCACCAAAAGCACTACCCGGTATGACGGCTACTTTTTCTTCTTCTAATAACTTTGTGCAAAACTCATCGCTAGATAGGCCGGTGCCACGAATGTCAGGAAAAACATAAAACGCACCTTCCGGCTCAAAACATGGAATGCCCAGTTCTTCAAACTTTTTCATCAAAAATTTACGACGCATGTCATATTCGTCTCGCATCATGACTATTTC
>CAYIZZ010000024.1:0-23179 GCA_964367945.1 uncultured Oscillospiraceae bacterium
GGGCCGTCACCTATATCAAAAACAATGCCTGAAAACTGCTTTGGCATCACAAAGCCACGATATATCCGAATATCAGGCCGTAATATACGTAAAAGTGCGGCAGAAAACACATCATCAGCGTGAAATCTTCCCGCATGTGTAAATGCAAGTTCCGGTATTTTAGCCGGATTGCTTGAAAAATCAAAAGTTTTGTTCAACATTTATTCCTCTTTCTTGTGTGGCAGAAGGTAAACCTATTGCGGTTTCTACACCTGCCACTTCATGGTTTTACTATCATACCACAAGCCATTGCACAAAAAAAGTATATTTGATGACATGCCTACTTTTGAAGATAGTCACAGTTTTTCTTTTTTATATGTGCAAGCTGACTATCTTTTTCGCCTATTTCACCAAAATTAGCCTATATAGTATATTTGTATTGATATTTCACTACATATAGTGGTAGAATATTTTTATTGCTACATATAGTTCAGTATATTCACACACTATAATCAGAGGGGAATTTATTATATGGCTATTTCTGACATCAGCGCAAACGCACAAAAAGTATTGGAAAAACGCTACCTTGCTAAAGACGAAAACGGTAATGCAACTGAAAATATAGAAGGTATGTTTCAAAGAGTGGCTAGCAGTGTGGCTGCTGCAGACGCCAAATATACAAACGAAACCGACGTAAAAAACACCACACAAGTCTTTTTTGACCTGATGGCAGATTTACGGTTTTTACCAAACTCTCCTACTTTGATGAATGCCGGGCGTCCATTGGGCCAGTTATCTGCATGTTTTGTTTTACCGATTGAAGATAGCATGGAAGGCATTTTTGAATCCATCAAAAACGCAGCTTTAATTCACAAAAGTGGTGGCGGTACCGGATTTTCTTTTTCAAGGCTTCGTCCGGGTGGTTCCAGTGTGGGTTCTACCGGTGGTGTAGCTTCCGGGCCTGTGTCGTTTATGCGCGTGTTCAACATGGCCACAGAAGCTGTGAAGCAAGGCGGCACACGTCGCGGCGCCAACATGGGTATTCTGAGAGTGGACCATCCCGATATTTTAGAGTTTATTGACTGTAAAAAAGATAAAACAAGTAACACAAACTTTAATATTTCAGTAGGCCTTACCGAAGCGTTTATGGAGGCTGCTGCAAAAAAAGAAAACTATCCCTTGATAGACCCACACAACAAAAAAACTGTGGGCGAGCTGAATGCGGGCGAAGTGTTTGATAAAATTGTGGATGCCGCATGGAGAAACGGCGAGCCGGGTATCATTTTCCTTGATAGGCTGAACCGTGATAATCCTGTGCCATCATACGGTGAGATTGAAAGTACCAACCCATGTGGTGAACAACCCTTGCTGCCTTATGAAAGCTGCAACCTCGGTAGTATCAACTTAGTAAAGATGCTGAAACGTGAAGGCGACGAAGAAAAAGTTGATTGGGCGCTGTTGTCAAAAACAGTAAAAGACGCTGTGCACTTCCTTGATAATGTAATTGATATTAATAATTATCCATTACAGATAATTCAAGAAACCACTTGTGCCACACGTAAAATCGGACTTGGTGTTATGGGTTTTGCCGACATGCTACTTTTGATGAATATCTCTTACAACAGCCCTGAGGCATTGGCTTTGGGAGAGCGTATCATGGGCTTTATCACCACCGAAGGCCGTAAAGCTTCCATGGAGCTTGCTAAGGTTAGAGGTAGTTTCCCATTATTCCCTGAAAGTACTTATAAAGATGGCCCCGCTTTGCGCAACGCTACTATCACAACCATCGCACCCACGGGCACTCTTTCTATCATTGCAGGCGTTTCCAGTGGTATCGAGCCGGTGTTTGCTTATGCATACATCCGTAATATTATGGATGGCACTGAAATGATCGAAGCCAGTCCAATTTTAGAAGAACGACTGAAAAAAGACGGTCTTTATTCAATAGAAGTGATGCAGAAAATATCAAAAGAAGGTACTGTGGCACATATCGAAGAGTTGCCTGAAGATTTTCGTAATGTGTTTGTATGTGCACATGATGTGCTACCATTATCACATATCCAAATGCAAGCAGCATTTCAGCGTCACATTGACAATGCCGTATCTAAAACAGTGAATTTCCCTAACGAGGCTACTCGCGACGATGTGCTTGAAGTATATCGCTTGGCATATAGCGAAGGCTGCAAAGGCGTTACCATTTACCGTGACGGCAGCAGGGACTCTCAAGTTCTAAGCGTCGGCAAAGACCAAAAAGACGGCGATGTTCCCTCACACAGTGATGTGCTGGAAAAAATCCCGGATAACGTTCAGCCTTATGGCCAAATCACTCCTCGTCCACGTCCTGAAATCACTTCCGGGTTTACCGAGCGCATGAAGATAGGCTGCGGAAACCTTTATGTCACCGTAAACTACGATGAGAATGGTATTTGTGAAGTGTTTACTTCCACCGGTAAGGCCGGCGGTTGTCCCTCACAAAGTGAAGCCACAGCAAGACTATGCAGCGTGGCACTACGCAGTGGAATGAGCGTTCGTGAAGTATGTACCCAGCTTCGTGGTATTCGGTGTCCATCCACCATCCGCCAAAAAGGCATGAGCTGTACCTCTTGTCCCGACGCCATCGCCAAAGCAGTGATGAAGGTAAATGACTATATCGAAGGATACAAAAGTGGCGACACCCTTTCTATACAAGCAGAACCGCTGACAGGCACTTTAGCCCATGCAGGCGGCCCAAAACGCGCCTTTGGCGAGGATACCACCGATCATCCAAACGACAATATCCCTTTATCGCAAACACCTAGATTTACCGGCAATAAACAAAGTAAATCTTGCCCTGATTGCGGCAATCCTATCCAGCATGAAAGTGGATGCACCATTTGCATATCTTGCGGATTTTCACATTGTGGATAAAACCATTTGCTTTTTGTAGATATTTGATGTTTTAAAAAGTGCTTGCCCTACATCGGAGCAAGCACTTTTATTTTACAAAAGCGGATTTAGATTAATTCATAGTGTTTAAGTATTGTTTTTTTGTACAAACTTGATATTTAACTTTTCAGCCAAAAC
This sequence comes from uncultured Oscillospiraceae bacterium, assembly GCA_964367945.1. Lineage (GTDB taxonomy): Bacteria > Bacillota > Clostridia > Oscillospirales > Ruminococcaceae > JAAYCI01. The sequence goes on from CAYIZZ010000024.1 coordinate 3,043, forward strand.
ATTGCCAAAAATTTATGCATTTTGCCAATTGAAAAATACTGCTTGTATATCTCAAGTTCTATCCACTTTGTTATCCGTGTGTTGTATCTTTGTTACTCCATTGTTGAAAACTCTGTTGAAAGTGTTAAAAACTCAAGATAGACACTGCTTTTTCATGTTTGTTAAGTTTATTGAAAAGTATATGTTGCATTTTAACTAACTCAATTTTTTTAAAGAAAGTTTATTCAACTTTATGTTGAACTCTTGTCGTAACTTTGCTACTATATAAGCTATACCTTTCTAATTTTTCGTCTTATTTCACACTACCATCAAATACGACATATTTATCACGAAATTATCGCATTTTAGAATTATACTATTTGGAACAAACTATTAAATATTGATGAGAGTGCTTTATATTGTTCACTTTCGGATAGGAGTTTTTTGTGAAGTGGTTGTATAGGCTCGAATATAAATATGGTAATCGCTATATTCCCAACTTAATGACTATTATTGTTGGTGGTATGGCTATTGTTTATTTTTTGGATATGTTTTTTGCGCCTTCAGGTGTGATGATTTCATCCTTCCTTAGCTTAAACCGTGCAGCGGTACTTAGCGGACAAATATGGCGGCTGGTCACATTTGTTTTTGTTTACCCGCCTGAGTCCACGTTCTTTCTTTTAATCTCTCTTTATTTTTACTTTATTATAGGCCGCAACCTAGAACATCTTTGGGGTGGTTTCAAGCTTAACATATATTATTTGTGCGGTATGCTGGGCTCTATTATTGCCATGTTTATCACCGGATACAGCAGCAACACCTATCTCAACTTGTCTTTGTTCCTGGCTTTTGCCAGCATCATGCCTGACACACAGTTTTTGTTATTCTTTGTGCTACCTATAAAGGCAAAATGGCTGATTTACGGTTACGCCATCATGCTGGCCATTCCATTGCTTCAAACATTTTTGTTTGGTGGGGTTATTCTCGGCTTATATTCACTGGTGTCTTTAGCGTTTTCACTTATCAACTACTTTATATTCTTTGGTCCTACCATGATAAACGGGCTGAAAGATCAATATCGTATTTCTCAAAATCGCAAGAATTGGCATAATCAAAACAGAAATTATCCTCGCTAGTATATTTATAGTACTTTATCTTTTTTAAAGTGAGGTATTACATTTGTCATATTCACTTACACCTTTTTTTGATACTATTGCGGCTCTGCAAAAGCAGAAGCCGCGCTTTTTTGTGCCCGGACACAAGGGCCATCCCGATGCTATACCTCCTTTTTCTTCCTTGCTAGCTTGGGACTTTACCGAAATTGAAGGTGCGTGCGATCTTTCAAACCCAAGCGGTGCACTTTTACAAAGTCAAGAAAATATGGCGAAAGCTTATAATAGTGCCGCTACTTTATATTCTGTGTCCGGCACAACAAATTGTATCATGGCGATGTTGGCCACATTTTGTCCACCCGGCAGTGTAGTGGCTATCTCTCGTGGTGTACATGTATCGGCTGTGCGTGCGCTAGTTTTGCTGGACCTGATTCCGGCATGGATTCCTCTGCAAAATGGGCGGCCAAACCCCGATACCGTAAAGAATGTTCTGAAAAAAAGCAACGCAAAAGCTGTTTTTATCACCGGTACCGATTACCATGGCAGAAGCGCCAACATATCCGCCATCTCGGCTATTTGCAGGGAAGAAAACACCGTCCTTTTATGTGATAACGCCCACGGTGCACATCTTAATTTTATAAAACCAAACAAACACCCATTACATCTTGGCGCCGATGCTGTGTGTGATTCTGCACACAAAACCTTGCCGGTGCTCACACCGGGTTCTTTGCTACATTTACGCACACTGGACAAAGCACAAGCCGCACGAAAAATGCTTAACATGTTTTCTTCTACCAGTCCTTCTTATCCTGTGTTGCTCAGCCTTGATTTATGCGCAGGTCGCCTACTTTCTGATAATGTGCCTGATTTTTCCGGCGCGGCATTAAGCCTTGCTAAAATAGCCTCTGCTTTTTCTGATATAGTGGTTTCTTGTGACGACTGCTTGCGGCTGGTGATCGCTCCTTCAATTTTGGGATACCCATCACAGCTATTTTATGACACTTTGGTTGAACACGGCTTGCATGCCGAATTTTTTGACGGCCAGCGCATTGTGTTTATGGTGTCGCCTTTTAACAGTGCTGAGGATTTTGCATTCTTGAAAAACACTATTTTAAACACTATGCATACGCTATCTTCTTGCAAGTCTTCATCGTTTAATCTTACTTCATTTACATCGGATGAATATTTTGAAGAAGGTTTTTTACCAAAGCAAACTTCCTCACCACGGCTTGCTTTTTTTGCAGATAAAATTAATCTTTCTATTGATAAGTGCATAGGAAAAACAGCCGCTGATTTATCTGTAAGCTGCCCGCCGGGAGTTCCTATTATTATTCCTGGTGAAGAAATCAGCCCATATGTGGCTAAAGCTTTACTTAGCTGTGGCATTTCCTCGTTTGATGTGGTAAAATAAACTATGATCTACCTTTATTATTTAGGGTATATTTTGTTTATTGATGGAAACGGAGGGAATCTTTTATGAAACTTATTACTGCTATTGTCAATAAAGACGATTCTAAAATGGTGAATGGTGAACTTATTCAAGCCGGATATACCGTTACCCGTTTATCTACTACCGGTGGATTTTTGATGGCCGGTAACGTCACTATGCTGATTGCTACCGAGGACGAAAAAGTGGATGACTGTATATCTATCATTTCAAGATACTCCTGTAAACGCACAGAAATGGTTCCCAGCACAGCTTCATACGGTGTAGCCGTCACCACCGCTTTCCCACTGGAAGTTACTGTGGGCGGAGCCACTGTGTTTGTCACAAATATTGAACGGTTTGAAAAATTGTGATGCTACAAAATTTTTGCGGCAACATCGAGCTTATATCTTCCTTAAAAAAAAGCCTTTCTTCCGGTGAGCTTTCGCATGCGGTGCTATTATGTGGTGCAGACGGCCTAGGCCGTAACTATTTGTCGCGCTTACTTGCTGCGGAGTACCTATATCCCGATGGTGGCACCCTTGCCCAAGCTGTTTTACGCGGTGAGAGCAGTGATGTGACAGTAATACAAGGACAAGGAAAAAGCGGTCAAATATCTGTTGGCAGTATTCGTGATATGCGCGCAGGGATAAACCTGTCTTCCTTTTCAGAGGCAGGAAAAGTTATTTTGGTGCGAGATGCACATAATATGGCTGCAGCTTCCGCAAATGCTTTACTTAAAGTTCTGGAAGAACCACCAAGCGATGTTTTGTTTATCTTGACTGCACAAGCACCGGGTTCTCTGCCTGCTACTATTTTAAGTAGGTGCACGGTGTATACCTTAGCGCCTGTGCCTATTTCCGAGTGTTGCCGTTTTTTGGAAGCATCTGCCCAAAGTGACACTCCTTCCGATTTACCAAACCTGCTTTCTTGTGTATATGGTGGGCGCATCGGACTGGGCCTTTCCACTTTGCACAATCCCGATTCACAGGCTATTTTGCAAGATGCCATACAAATATCAAAGGCCGCCGTACAAAAAGATGAGTATACTTTATTGCAGCTTTTTTCATTGTATGAAGGCAAATCCGATGAAGATAAAAAACGTCGCGGTATACTAATTTCTCATCTTTTTTATGTGCTGAACGCCTCATTTCACAACACGCCCGGCCTTGATTCAATTTTTCCACACATTGCTGCACAACTTTTGCGTCTTTGTGATACCGCACGAGTTTCTCTATTGGCAAATGCCTCACCAAAGCTGGTTTTTTCCACCTTATGCGTGGACATTATTTTAGCAGATTTCACATGATTTTATTACTGATTTATTCTGAACTCAACAACAGAAAGTGAACTTTATATCATGCAAATAATAAAAGTTATTAACATACGCTTCAAGCCGACAGGCAAAACGTATTATTTCGATCCTTGCAATCACGCATTGAAAAACGGCTTATACGTGATGGTAGAAACCTCGCGCGGCACCGAGTGTGGTGAAGTTGTGGGCGAGATATATTCGTTGCCTGAAGCTGTGATTTCCAACGAACTAAAGCCGGTACTGCGCATTGCCGACGATATTGATGTACGTCGTTTACACAAAAATCGTGAAGACGAAAAAAGCGCATTCACCACCGCCGAGGAGTGCATCGAAAAGCACAACTTGCCCATGAAGCTGATCGATGTGGAATATTCATACAGCAGAAATAAAATTTTGTTTTATTTCACTGCCGACGGACGTGTGGATTTCCGCGAGCTTGTAAAAGATTTGGCTGCTATATTCCGCACACGAATAGAACTGCGCCAAATAGGTGTGCGTGATGAAAGCAAGATGCTTGGTGGACTTGGTATTTGTGGGCAACCGTTTTGCTGTAGCCGTTTTCTTAAAAACTTTCATCCTGTTTCCATCAAAATGGCAAAAGAGCAGGGTTTGTCCTTAAATCCTGCTAAAATTTCCGGTAGCTGTGGTAGACTAATGTGCTGTTTAGCTTACGAGCAGCCTGCTTATGAATATCTTGGCAAAATCACACCTATGCAAGGTAGCACAGTAAAAACACCTGACGGTATTGGCCTTGTAACAGATGTGAATTTGATTTCAGGCAAACTGCGTGTGAAGCTTGAATCGCCTTCTGATATATTGCAAAAGTATTATCATCGTGATGATGTGAAGTACATCAAAGGTGGCAAGCGTGCCCCAATTACCGTTGATAAAGAGGAATCCGAGGCATTATCTGAGCTAATTGATAAAAATATTCCTCAGAAATAGCGATGATTTTATAGTTACCTGTGGCTAATTTTCTTGAAATATCGTCTTTTTGTGATAAAATGAGCTTATAGTACGTTTTGTTATTATTAGAAATAAGGAGATAAACTATGGCTTACACAATCAGTTCTGAATGTATTTCTTGTGGTTCTTGCGAAGGCGAATGTCCCGTAAGCGCAATTGCAGCAGGTGATGGTCAATATGTTATTGATGCAGGTGCTTGCATTGATTGCGGTAGTTGCGCAGGCGCATGTCCTGTAGACGCTATTGCTGAAGGTTAATTTCTTCAATCAAACAGCCGACAAAATGTCGGCTGTTTTTTTGTGCTTTGTGTTTGCCTATTTAATTTCATTATATATTTGAACACCGCTTCATAAAACATTAAACAACTGTAAATAATATAATGTTTATTATTCACACTAGTTTCATTGATAATATCATTCATTTTGTGATAAAATGATACTACTAAACAAAAAGGTTGAGATGTATAATGCTGTCTTTGAAAAGAGAGTCTCTTTCCGGTGGTACCGTTTTATACACTGGCGCTTCTTGGCCAATTACCTCCGACTCTTTGTTGCTGGCCGACTTTTGTAGGCCTCAGCGGTCTTTTTCTGTATGTGATTTGGGCGCCGGTTGTGGTATAATACTTTTTTCACTCCTTGATAAGGGTGTGCAGGGTTCTGCACTTGCGGTGGAACTTAACGAAAATGCAGTAGAGGCTATGCGTCGCTCCGGCGAAGAAAATGCTTTTTCAAATTTTCGTGTTCTCAATGAAGATTTACGTAACATAAAAACAGATACTCTTTTTGATATGGTGGTCTCAAACCCTCCATATTTTCGTGAAGGGGCTGCATCTTCAAATCCGCTTCGCGCTACCGCCAGACATCAAATAAATTGTACCCTTTCAGATGTATGTGCATCAGCTTTTCGTCTTTTAAAAGACGGTGGTCGTTTTTGCGTATGTTTTCCCAGTGGCGACTTGGCCGTGCTTATTGCTACCCTTACCTCGCATAGGCTAATTCCTAAACGTATGCAGTTGGTGCGTTCTTCATCCCAAAAACCTGCACGCCTTGTTCTTATGGATGCACGTAAAAACGGTGGTGATCATCTGGATATTTTACCGGACATCATTTTAAACGGTGAAAACGTCATTCATTTTTAATATTTAATGCCTGATGTACTAGAAGGTTATTTTATACAGGCCACACAACATAGTCTGTATCTTAGGAGGAATTATTTTGTCAGGCGTTTTATATGTGATTGCTACTCCTATCGGAAATTTATCTGATTTAACTTTACGTGCGTCACAAACACTTTCCGAGGTGCATTTTATTGCGGCCGAGGATACTCGTGTTACTTTAAAGCTGTTAAATCACCTTGATATTAAAAAACCACTTATCAGCTACAACAAACACAATGCCACTGCAAAAGGTGCGGCTATTTTAGAGCGTATACTTTCAGGTGAAAGCTGTGCACTGTGTTCTGATGCCGGCACACCTGCTATATCTGATCCGGGAGAATATTTGGTGCGAGATGCGCTAAAAGCCGGGATACAAGTGGTTCCTATTCCTGCCGCATGTGCCGCTATTGCCGCTTTGTCTGTTTCAGGCCAAGTCACCGGACGTTTTGTCTTTGAAGGATTTATCACGCAAAACAAGCGTTTACGCTCTCAGCGTATTTTGCAGCTGGCCTCTGAAGAGCGCACCCTTGTAATATACGAAGCTCCACACAAGCTATCATCTACATTAGATGCTTTGACTGATGCTTTTGGCGCCGACAGACCTCTTACCGTGTGCAGAGAGCTTACAAAACTGCACGAAGAAATATGGCCCACCACTTTGGGCGAGGCCTCTGTTCATTATCATGCAAACACACCTAGGGGTGAATTTGTTCTTGTTATTGCCGGAGCCGAGCCTTTACCTGATATAGTTTATACTCCGCTCGAGGCCGCACAAATGGCACATGCACTGGCTTCTCGCGAGCATCTGTCTGCCAGTGAAGCAGCCAAGCGTATTGCTTCGGAAACGAAGCTTGCTAAAAGTATTATCTACAAACAAATGCAGATAACCTTGCCTGAGGAGAATTTATAAATGAAACTATTGGTTTTTTCCGACTCACATTATAAAACAATTCATCTGATATCTGCTTTGGAAAAAGAAGCAGATACTGCCGATGCCTGTTTTTATTTAGGCGACGGTGATGGAGATATTCATATTATAAAACAAATGTATCCTTCACTTGCGCTATATGCCGTTCAAGGAAATTGTGATTTACATAGTGATTTCCCATTAGAAAATAAAGTTACTTTAGGTGGTTTAAATATATTTTACACTCACGGCCACAAAACCACTGTAAAGCGTGGGCTGGATCTTTTATGGAAGCGCGCCCGCAAGTTTAAGGCTAGCATTGCCCTGTTTGGCCACACACACACACCTTATTACGAGTATAAAGATGGTATCCATCTGTTTAATCCCGGTTCCATCTCTTTACCACATATGGGTTTACCAACTTATGGTGTAGTGACTATTGAAAATAAGACAGCTCAGTTTAATATATTTAATATTTCTTGATAGCACAAAAAAACACCCCACCAATAGGTGAGGTGTTTTTTACGGTTCACTTCAATTAAACGGGTTGTACGTTAATTGCGCGCAGCTTTTCAGCATTTTTGGGGTCTTGCTCCACGTCATAAGTAACGTGTTGACCTTCTTGTAAGGTTTTGAAGCCATCAACCATGATGCTGGAGAAATGTACAAATACATCGTCGCCGCCTTCGTCATTCGAGATAAATCCATAACCTTTGCTTTCGTTGAACCATTTAACAGTACCGTTGTTCATAATGGTACCTCCCACAATATTTTTGTATTTCTCCTGCCACGCACAAAAAGACACATCGTGCCACGCCATGAAACAAACTCATGATTGACAACAATGTGTGAATCAGGGTCGTACATTCAAAACACTAATGGGATTATATCACTCCCACTCCAAAATGTAAACCCTTTATTGGTTATTTTTGTAAAAACTCACAAGTGAGCAAATTTACTGACCCTTTTGTTGTGCGCCATGCTACAATAATATGAGCTTTTTTGTCTTTTTAATGCTTCAGTGTTTTGTTTTTTGTTGCATATATGTGTTTCTTATCAAAAAAATGCACCTAATTAATAATTGTTATGGAGGTTTTTTAATGAAAAGCTATCGTAAAGAATTGACTTTCAACTTAAAGTCACGCCGTGGTCTGGTAAATATTACCAGAGATGTTCAAAACGCTATTAACGAAAGTGGTGTTAGGGAAGGTTTAGTTCTTGTAAACGCCATGAATATTACTGCCAGTGTATTCATAAACGATGATGAAGGCGGCCTACATCACGATTACGAAGTGTGGCTGGAAAAACTTGCTCCTGAAAAGCCTTATTCTCAGTATAAGCACAATGGATACGAGGACAATGCCGATGCACATTTGAAACGCACCATAATGGGGCGCGAGACTGTGGTTGCCATTACGGATGGCCGGCTGGATTTTGGCACATGGGAACAAATTTTTTATTTTGAGTTCGATGGTAAGCGAAATAAGCGTGTGTTAGTTAAAATCATTGGAGATTGACGCCTCATCTTTCATTTTTGAATACACTTTATATTCGTACAATCCAACGTGATAATTTGCCGAAAATATGTGTTATTTTATTGAAAACATTATACTATACGATTGCATTTAAGGGTATGTTTTGATATAATAGTGAATATATTGGAGATTTTGCCGATTGAATATTTTTTGGCCTCCAAATAAACGCAGGGTTTAATTAAATCATATTTAAACCAAAATGATTATATGTTTAATTTTCAGTAAAGTGAGGAAGGTTATATGAGCGCAAAAGATAATTTTGCACAAGCAATGAAAGAACTTTTGAACAATAGTGATTCCAATACATCCGTGGATGAAAATACCACTCCTGTTGATGATTTGACATCTTTTGTTCAATCTGAAGTTGATGTTGCTTTTGATGAAGAAACTGACTTGTTTGCAGAGGTTGCTGTGGAAGAAACTGTAGAGTTTTCTGAGACAGCTCCGGCAGATTATCAGGAAAACTTGCATGTTGAAGATAATTATGTTGCAATGGAGGTGTCTCAAATAGACGAGATGAATAATATGGGTGTGCCAAGCCCCGAAGGCATTGTCACTGATGAAGTAACCGTGATTGCTACCGGAACTGTAATTATTGGTGATTTGTCCGTTGGTGGTGGATTGTGCGTGAACGGCGAAATTAAAGGTAACCTAAAAGTAGCCGGCATGGTGGAGCTGAACGGTAAAGTCATCGGCGATATCGTAGCTTCAGACGCTGTGATTGTGAACAGTCGTGTGCGTGGTAACCTTACTGTAGGAAACATGCTTTCCATGGATGGCAACTCTGTTGTTGCAGGTGATGTGGTTGCTCGCAACATTGATATCAACGGCAAAATCAAAGGCAACTTGACTGTAGAAGAACGTGGCCACTTCCAACAAGACGCTGTATTACTGGGTAACCTTATCAGCGGTACTGTTATTATCGATGAAGGCGCAATGCTGAAAGGTGATATCTCTATCGCCAATATGCAGCCTGAAAGCATCGAAGTGGACGAGTCTGAATTTGATATTGACTAATCTTTAATTTTTATGATTATTGAAAACAGTGAGTAAACTCACTGTTTTTTTATGCGATAAATTAGTAGATATATATAAAGGCTGAGGACAAAATCACTTTTTGTCTTCAGCCTTTATATACTTTTATATTAATATATCAACTATAAAACGTCGCTTAATGCCGCTACCTCTGATGCAGAAAGACTATCATTCTCTTGGTATAAGTGATCATATCGGAATAGCGCCATACCTGAAAACCCTTCCACTGTTCTTAAGTGCGTTACCATATCTGCAAGGTTTTTCCCTGATTCCCACTCTGATTGATCGTTACTGCCACCGTCGCCAAAACCTGACCTACTGCCATCACTTTGCAATTCGCCTATACGATATGCTGCAAGACCTGCATACAGGTATATATTCTCTTGTCGTGGATAAGATGCCCATTCGGCCGAAATGTTTGCAAAAGCATAATCGTCCCTGCCACTTTGGGTAAGGTAATTAAATCCCCAGTATAGTTGCGGCATTACATAGTCGGTGTATCCATTATTGCTCATCCATTCTTTCACATCGGCATACATCATATTATAGTTATTATCGTTATTCCCCTGGACTGATACCCCAAAGCTGACACTGGGATTTGTGTTTTTTACCGCTGTATACACCGCTTGCATCATTGTGTTGATGTTTTCTCTGCGCCATGCAGCAAGGTCTTGGCCTGCATCACCCGCAGCTGCAAATGTATCTGCATCAAATGTTTCGTCGGCTGATTCCGGGTAAAAATAATCATCAAAGTGTATACCATCTACTTCATACTTCTGTATGATTTCTTTTACACCATCTACAATCAGCTCATTTACTTGGGCAACGCCCGGATCATACCACATCTGGCCGCCAACTTCTCGTACCCAGGTAGGGTTCAGCGACGCAGGATTATCAGCCGATAATGCATCGGGACCGTTTGTGGGATGCAAAACACGATAAGGGTTTATCCACGCTTCCAGCCTGAGGTTTCGGCTATGTGCCTCTTCCACCATCACGGTGAGTGGATCAAACCCCGGATCTTGGCCTTGTGTGCCGCTGATTATATGACTATATGGAAAAATCGTACTGGAATAAAGAGCATCTCCGAACGGACGAACTGCCGCAATAATCGTATTTATACCCATATTTTCACAGTTTTCAAACATTGTGCCAACTTCCAGCCGAAAAGCATCTTCGCTACTGAAATCCACACTTTGCCATTCAAGGAATGATATCCACATGGCGCTCATTTCATCCGGTAAAGACAAAGCCGTGTATCCGCTTTGTGGTTGAGTCGATGCATCACTTTGAGCTTGGCTTTGCGTTGAATCGGACGCTTCTGCCGGCAAAGATGAGGTAGGGGAGTCATCTACCGAATCAAGTGAAGATACTACGTTAGATGAAAAATCAAGAATAGAAACATCTGCGCCCACCAACATAGCAACAAATGCACCACCAAAAATCCCTGCTATTATTACCACAGGTATTAATATTGCCGTTATAATTTTACCTGTATTACTTTTTTTGCGTCGCATAAATCCCCCGTTAGATCAGTTTTGAAAATTGCAATCCCTATGTTTTAATATCATGAATAATACTGCGTTTATTGTAGCCTGCTTATATTTTCAGTATCAGGCCGTGGAAATGTTTTTGATCTACGTAATAAAATGAAACAAGCCATAAATCTTGTCAGAGAAGTGATGATAAGGGCACCGCCCAAAACTTGCAACATGTTTTCTTCAAAGTAATTTACAATAGCCAGTGTGCGCACAACCGCACTTATCATTTCACCAATTAATAATATCACCATCCATACTACATCACCTTTTCGGCGATATAGGGCAAACACACCCGGTGTTACCACCAGCCAAAGCCAGTCTAGTGGCGGTAAATTGAGATTGGCAAGCAGTAAAACAAAAAACAAAAGGAATAGTTTCCCGCGTAGTTTTCGCTTTTCGTCGCCTTTTTCGACCAATCCTAAAAATAAAATCATGCCACCCATCAATGCCAAAGTGGACATCTGAGCCCATGGCGCCGACACATTCCATACAGAATACAGCAACCCGTGAACAAGCGTGACCACTGCTCCCGCTATTCCAAGGCTAAAACACGTATTGTATGTAAAAATTCGTTTTTTAAGCAATATTACTTCCTCCAAAAAATTTCACTTTTATAATTTATATTTTTATAATTATATCCTACAGGCCACATTGATAGCAAGTACATGTGTTCTCCTAACTAAAATTTCACATTGTTGATACTTTTATTTACTATACAATTGTTTCAAAATATGGTACTATGTTTTTTATCTGTAGCTTATGCACAATATTGATTTTATTGTTGTAAATAGATGCTCATAGGAAGGAAAGGATTCAGCATGAAGCTTGGGCTGGATATAGGATCAACCACCATTAAATGTGTGGTACTCGATGATTCGGGTAATTTGATATATCAAAGTTATGAACGGCATTTTTCTCACATCGAGGAAAAAGCATTGGAGCTGTTAGTAGCGCTTGAGGAAAAGTTTGGAGATGCTTCTTTCGATATGGCCGTTTCCGGAAGCGCTGGCATGGGTTTTGCAAATGCTTGCAACGTACCTTTTGTGCAGGAAGTGTTTGCTACACGTATAGCTGCACGAAGCATGGATCCTGACACAGATGTTATTGTGGAGCTGGGTGGCGAAGATGCTAAGATTTTGTTTTTATCAAACGGTGTGGAAGTACGCATGAACGGTAGCTGTGCCGGTGGTACCGGTGCTTTTATTGACCAAATGGCTACACTTTTAAAAATTTCGCCGGATGAGCTGAATGAAAAAGCTAAAGGCCAAGAAAAAATTTATACCATTGCATCTCGCTGTGGTGTGTTTGCTAAAACAGATGTGCAGCCTCTACTAAACCAAGGCGCACGTGTGGAAGATGTCTCGGCATCTATTTTATACAGTGTGGTAAATCAAACTATTGCAGGCCTGGCACAAGGTAGAAAAATCGGCGGACAAGTGCTATATCTTGGTGGCCCACTCACATTTTTGAGCGAGCTACGTGCAGCGTTTGATCGTGTTTTGAAAGTAGAAGGTCGTCTTCCCGAAGCAAGCTTATACTTTGTTTCTATTGGCGCAGCTTTATATTCAGACGAAAACTTCACTATTTCGCTTCTTCGTGATCGTCTGGCTGCGGCAAAAGGAATGACTGCCAGCTATGAACATGTGGCACCACTTTTTAAAAATAAACAAGACTATACAGACTTTCTAAAGCGCCATGAAAAAGCACGAGTACAAGTGGGGCAGATGGAAGGTTTTTCCGGTCGTGCCCACATGGGTATCGACGCCGGTAGTACCACTGTGAAAACAGTGCTTATCAGCGACGACGGCGAGCTACTGAATACCACATACCAGCCAAATGCAGGCAATCCCGTGCCTTTGGTTCGGGAATCTCTTTTGAAAATGTATGAAGCTTGCCCAAACATGAATCTTGCGTCGGTTACCACTACAGGATATGGCGAAGCACTGTGTAAAGCAGCTTTTCACGCAGATTACAGCCTGGTGGAAACTATGGCTCACTTTTTGGCGGCAAAGTTTTTTGAGCCGAATGTGGATTTCATCATTGATATCGGTGGTCAAGACATGAAGTGCTTTAAGATAGAAGATGGTGCTGTATCTGACATATTTTTGAACGAGGCCTGCTCTTCCGGATGTGGTAGCTTTTTACAAACATTCTCCGAGGCGCTGGGCCAAGATGTGCGTGAGTTTGCAAAGATGGGCCTTTTTGGAGATGCACCGGTAGAGCTGGGTAGCAGATGTACTGTGTTTATGAACTCTTCGGTAAAGCAGGCACAGAAAGACGGTGCTTCCCTTCAAAACATTTCAGCAGGATTAGCAATATCAGTAGTTAAAAACGCACTATATAAAGTTATTCGTGCTTCATCTCCACAAGAACTGGGTAAAAATGTTGTAGTGCAAGGTGGTACATTTTATAATGACGCTGTGCTTCGTGCTTTTGAAATAGAAATGGGCATGGAAGTAATCCGTCCATCTATTGCTGGTTTGATGGGTGCATTCGGTGCGGCTCTTTATGGCAAGAGCAAGGCAAAACAAAACAAAATTTCAACAGCTTTGACAAAAGAAGAAGTTGAAAACCTTACACATAATGTAAAAACAACCAACTGCAAGCTATGTACTAATAATTGCAGCTTGACGATAAACACTTTTTCAGGCGATCGTCGTTATATTTCAGGAAACAGGTGTGATAGGCCTGTTACCAAACGCACAGCAGATGATGGCATGAATATTTATGACTATAAATTAGAACTGCTTGATTCATACGAAAAAGAAAATTCAGCTGTGGCTACACGTGGTAAAATCGGTATACCTATGGCTTTGAACTTTTTTGAAACATATCCGTTCTGGCACAAGTTTTTTACACAGCTGGGTTTTGAGGTAGTTAAAAGTCCTCATTCCAGTAGGAAACTTTATTTTTCCGGCCAAGCCACCATTCCATCTGATACGGTTTGTTATCCGGCAAAGCTGGTGCACGGTCATATCCGCGCTTTATGCGATAGGGATGATATCGACACCATATTTTACCCATGCATGAGCTATAATATCGACGAAGGCAAAAGTGATAACTGCTATAACTGCCCTGTGGTGGCATATTATCCTGAGATTATCAAGTCCAGCTGTCAGGAGCTTACGGGAAAAACATTTATTTACGACTATGTGGGCATACATCGCCGTAAAGACTTTACCAAAAAAATGACCGGTATTTTAGGCCAGTATTTTAACGGTATATCACAAAAAGAAATCACAAACGCAACAGATGCCGCATATATAGCATATGAAGAGTATTTACAGCTTATCCGAAAGCGTGGTGAGGAAATCATCGCCAACGCTCGCAAGCAAGACAAGCCTATTATTGTGCTGGCGGGACGGCCTTATCATGTTGACAATGAAGTGAATCACGGAATTGATAGGCTGATTACCGGGCTGGGCGTGGCTGTTATTAGTGAGGATTGCATCTCACATACCGGCGAGAAACCTCCGGCGGGAGTATTGAATCAGTGGACATATCACGCGCGGCTATATTCTGCGGCAAAAACTATCACTAAGCATAAAGACATGAACCTTGTGCAATTGGTGAGCTTTGGATGTGGGCTGGATGCCGTAACCACCGACGAGGTACGAGATATTTTACATGATGGCGGTAAATTGTATACGCAGATCAAGATTGACGAGATTGCAAATCTTGGGGCGGTAAACATCCGCTTGCGCAGTTTACTGTCTGCATTGGAACAACAGGATGAAAAAGATGATGCAAAAAAAGCAGGTGAGCCGACATGAATGATGTGTATAAAGAATTTCAAAAGGGTGCCGGAATACCTGTATTAGCTGACAGCAAAGCTTACCCAAAATTTACCGACAGTATGAAAGAAACTCACACTATTTTGTTCCCACAAATGGCGCCTATCCATTTTGCCATGGTAAGTGCGGCGTTTCAGCTGGATGGATATAACACCATAGTCCTTGAAAATGGTGGGCCCGAAGTGGCTCAAGAAGGATTAAAATATGTGCATAACGACACCTGCTATCCTGCTTTGCTGGTTATTGGGCAGTTTATTGATGCACTGAAAAGTGGAAAATATGACTTGGAACGCACTGCTTTATTAATCACCCAAACAGGTGGTGGATGCAGGGCTTCTAACTATATCCATTTATTGCGAAAAGCTTTGCGTAAATCAGGGTTTGGTAATGTTCCTGTGCTTAGCCTGAACTTTTCGGGTCTTGAAAAAGATACCAGCCTTAAATTTACTATACCTCTGATTCGCAGATCTGTAGCAGCCTTGTTTTACGGCGACCAACTGATGTCGCTGGCAAATCAGCTTAGACCTTATGAAAACAACAAAGGCAGTGTGGATGCACTGATTGAAAAATGGCAAAAAGATATTATAAACCAGTTTAAACAACGCCGCGGTGTGTCTACTCGTGACATGAAAAAGAACTTTGCCGCCATCGCCAAGGATTATGCCGAGGTAAAGGTGACTAAAGTTCCAAAAGTGAAAGTTGGCATAGTAGGGGAGATATATGTTAAATATTCTCCGCTGGGTAACAGTGATCTGGAAGCATTTTTAGCTTCTGAAGATTGCGAGGTAAACATGCCAGGCCTTCTTGGGTTTATTCAATATTCAATTGTCAACGGGATAGTAGACAGAGACTTATACGGCGGAAATAAAATAGTTCGGCACATATATAAAATGGTACTGGACTACACCACTCGTATTGAAAAGTTAATGATTGCCGCTATAGAAAAGCACCCGAATTTGAAGGCACCCGGCCTGTTTGAGCATACCATGTCTTTGCACAAAGGATTTATTAGCCTTGGTGCAAAAATGGGTGAGGGTTGGCTTTTGACCAGTGAAATGGTGGAACTGGTGAAAAGCGGCTACCCAAACATTGTTTGTGCTCAACCTTTTGGTTGTCTGCCAAACCATATTGTGGGCAAGGGAATGATATCTAAGATACGTGCAGAATTTCCCGAGGCAAATATCACACCTATTGATTATGACCCTTCCGCAACTAAGGTTAACCAAGAAAACCGCATAAAACTAATGATAGCTGTGGCTAAAGAGCGCCTTGATGAAAATGAGCTTTCTCAAAAATAACTTAGTTAAATGCCTACTATAAATTCTTTTAACATAAAATTATTATAATACATCATATAGCGTTCATATACCTATATTATAATAATTATTCTATCGTTTCAGGCTCTAAAATAATACAGTTTATCGTTTTTTGCAAATTCTTTTTTATTTGATATAATTTTAACTTTATGCTAAAATTGTTGTATAATAATAGTTACTGATATTTGTTGTAATTGGGGGTGTTTTTATCAGGGACTTGATAATTTATTTTATTTCAGTATGTATTATTTCAATACACTCCTTTATGAATTTCAAGCTGTGTAGCGGTCTGGATTATCCATTTAGATTTAGTAAGCGTTCCATTTATATATGTTCTATTTTAAATGGACTTTTGGGATCTTTACTATTATTCACTTTTTATGATAATCCGATGACGCAATATTTTATGTGTACTATCATTTTAATTAGTGAAATAGCCTTTCTTTTTAAAGGAAGTGTGTCAGCCACAGTTGGAATTGGACTAGGTTCTTTACTGCATTTGTTTGTGATACGTGCACTTATTTTCGCTTCCACATCTATTGCTACCGGCATGTCGATGTATGCTATTTTTCTAAGCACGGATTTTTATCCTATAATAAACTTAGCTTCCTTTGCTTTACAAATTATCACTTTAACTTTTTTCACAAAGTTTATGCCACTGAAAACTGTTCGCAAGATTATGGAAAACAAAGAGTTTTATATGGCTCTTTTATTCTTAGCCGTAATTCTAAATGCCTATATGATTTATAACTCTTATATGTTTACCATTGATTATTTTTCAGTGAATTTAGCCGTACAGGAAATTGTTATTTCTTTATTTGTTCTTGTTTTTTTGTATATCATGCTTCTTTTGCTTATCAAGATATTTAACTTGGGGATTTATAAGGAAAAAACACGCGAGCTTGAAGTGAAAATTGATAAAGATAAAACTCTTACATCCGCTATTTTAAGTTTTGCCGAGGTTATTATTGAGGCCAACTGTACACAAGACAAAATAGTAAGAGTATTAGTAAATTCTGTTGAACGTCCACTAGTAGAATCTTCCTCTTTGTCTGATTTCTTTACCATTCAATCCAGTTTTCTTACGCATCCTGACGATGTAGATATTATAAGCGGTATCAGTGCTTCCTTACTTATTTCTGATTTTGAAAACGGATATGATGAAAAACTATTTGACTTTCGTTCGAAAAAAATTGGGACTCCACATAATGTGAATGCTAATGATATAGACTCTGAATATCTGTGGTATAGAATGCGTATAAGCACAAACCTTGATGAGAGTACATCTGATGTGATTTCACTTTTTACAGTTGATGAAATAGATGAAGAAAAACAAGCTGAACTGTCTCTTAGAAAAAAAGCCGAAACTGACCTACTTACAGGCTCGTATAACAAAGATGCCTTCACCTTAAAAGTAAATGATTATTTAAGCCAAGGTGGGCAAGGAACACTTTATATGTTTGATCTTGATAACTTCAAGGGTATTAACGATAACATGGGTCACTCTGCCGGAGATGATGTGCTAAGAGAAACTTATGCTAAAACAACTGCAATATTCAGACCAAATGATATTGTGTCACGTGTTGGCGGCGATGAGTTTTTAGTCTTTTTAACAGGTACTACAAAAGAATCTACTATAAAGAAAAAGGCTGTTCAAATTTGTACGGATTTAAACAAAACATATCATGCTGAAAACGGTGTGGATATTGAAATCTCTTGTAGCGTTGGTATAAGTGTTGCGCCTAAAGATGGAACGGATTTTGAAGTGTTATTTAATGCTGCCGATATGGCTATGTATCACTCAAAAAGTATTGGTAAAAACACATTTACTATTTACGACTCAAGTGCTCCTACATCGTTTGAGCCACAAGAAAAAGAAGCATACATGCGTTTGCGAAATGATAGTATCGACAAATAAACATCATAATAAATTTTTTATAAAAAAGTACACCGTAGACTTTATGAGATCTACGGTGTTTTTTATTGATTTTGTTTTTTGTATTGCTGTGGAGAAAGACCAAACTCTTTAGTAAACGCACGATAAAATCCTGCATAATCACTAAACCCACATCTTTGATATGCTTCTTTTACAGGTACTCCATCCAGCATCGCTTTTCGGCCTATCTGTAGCCTTCTTAAAAGTACATATCGATACAGTGATACCCCTGTTTGCTTTTTAAAGCTGTGCGCTAGGTGTGATGCACTATAATTATACTCTTTTGCCAACTCCTCTACAGAAATCGGCTCTGTGCATTTTTGGTGTATATGACTAAGCACTGCAGATAACCGATTTTTTTCGCCTGACAACATGATGTCAGCACCGCCACTATGTACCAACCTATTTATCTTTGCACACAAAGCTGCTAGTGCAGCTTTTGTATAAAGCTCTGTACTTATTTTATCAGACTCATCGCTTTCAGCTATTTTTTTGAAGTTCGCAATAAGTTTTTCCTTTTTTTCTTTTGGAAGGCGTAGCAAGTAATGTCCGGTGTTCTTGGCCAGCATAAAGCTGAAATCTGCCGTATCATCTTGTAGCTTTAAGAAAGTGATATACCTTCGACTCATCCAAATGCACGCCCGCAAAAACGGGCACCCTTTTTCTTTTAAAGCTGCTCCTACCATGGCCCCTGCAGGTATCAACAAAACATCTCCGGCTACAGCCTTGTAATATTGATCTTCTACCCAATACTCTGCACTGCCTTCGATGATACATATCGCCTCGTATACATCTCTTGCTTCGCTGGAAATCTGGCCGGGCTTTTCATCTTGTATGATGCCGGTATCATAATCTTCTCCTCTGCGCAACATGGTTGTTCCCACGGCCTATTTCCTCCTTTAGCACAATTTATCTTCTATTACACCCTTTAATCATCTGTTATTTCACAAATTAGTATACGATATTGCAACGAAAATTTCAATATATTTTACAAAATTTATATGTTTTTTCGTAATTTTATATGCCAATTGTGCAATCACCCGTCTTCACGCAGCAATTTTCGTCTAGCTTTATAGTCCGGCATCAGCTGCAACATAGTGGCGTGAAACCCTTTGCCGTGATTTGGATGTAAGAAATGTACATATTCATGTAGCACTACATACTCTTGAGCCGCTTTCGGCCTTTCTGCCAGCCTCATATTCAGCGTAATTATACGTTTTTGCACGTTACAAGTGCCCCAACGTGTTTTCATGTCCCGCACCTTTATAAGCGGTTTTTGCCCACTTAATTGCGCAGAGAAAATAGGGAAGACCATGTCTGAGAGTTGTGTAAACATCTCAATACATTCCTTTTTTGTGTATATAGGTGCTTGCTGTGGCGATTTCGATAATATTTGAGTGCGATTTTTTTCTATCCACCCTGACTTATTGAATATGAAATTTTGCACTTCTTTTTGTGATATATAATATGGAACGCTAACATATACACTACCATCGATGCGAATACGCATATTAAGATTTTTTACTTTTTTTCGCTCAACAGTGATAACACCATATGGTGTATCATATTCTTGTTTTTTTGTTTTCATTCTATTTCCAAACTTTATGTTAATGTTTACGTGTTGATCTTCACTTTTACAAATTCACTCTACAATAAAAAATACACCCTCTTGTTATCAGTATATCATACTGAATATCTTTTAGGTGTATTTTTGTTATTGATACTATTTTATTACTCTGCTACTTCTTCAAAGTTTTCATCGCCGGATACACCACACACAGGACACGGATCAGGCGCAGTATCTCCTTCAAACTCTACACCGCATACTAGGCAACGCCACTTTTTCATATTAAATCCCTCCTTGTTTTAACGTGCAAATATTTCAGCCATTAGTGTTAACTATCAAGATACTATGTTACATTTGAAAATTCATACATCCATTAACGAATTTTCTTTTTATTGTAACTTATTTTAGTATATCAAAATAATTCGCAGAAAACAATCATATTTTGTAAGCTCTTTTTCATCTGCTCTGCTTTACAAAAAAAAGTCGTCATCCACTAAAAATAGTGAATGACGACATGTGGTGACCCTGCCGGGAATCGAACCCGAGATTCCA
>CAYIZZ010000025.1:0-22550 GCA_964367945.1 uncultured Oscillospiraceae bacterium
TGGATATGGACATGGAAGAATATGGCTGGTTCTTAGACTTGCGTCGTTTCGGAAGTGTGAAACATGCAGGTTTTGGTCTTGGATTTGAGCGTATGGTGATGTATGTTACCGGTATTGCTAACATCCGTGATGTACTACCATTCCCACGCACATCAGGTGGTTTTTAACATGATTTAAGCAAATAGCATGCAATTTGTTTGCGAATAACGCACAGCCTAAACAGATGGATTGTATCATTTGTTTTAGGCTGTGTTTTTTGTGTATTGTTTTTAGTGGCAGGTTTAACAAAGTTCAGGGCATAATTTTGCAAAGTAAGCACTAAAAAGCTTGATTTAAAAAACCACAGGTTCCTTTCCAATGAAAGGATACCTGTGGTTTTAATATTTGCTGTGCAAATGCAAAATTATAAAAGCTTAATCTGCGCTACTGGCACTATTTGCAGAGGGATTATAATCATCGTAGTATTCAACATATTCTTCCAAGGTGATATCATGCTTCACAATGATTTCTGCATGGTTAGCCCCGACATAGCGATAATGCCATGGCTCGTAGTTTATATGTGTGATATCAAATGTATCGTCATCATACCTTAAGATAAACCCGTACGTGGTGCAGTTTTCCATAAGCCAAGCAAAAGACTCGGTGGTATCAAAGCTATCGTCAATGTTTGTGTTTGGTGCACCTGCATCACCGATATCCATGGCAAGCCCTGCCTCATGCTCACTTGTACCGGGAATGGCATAATAGCCTTCGGTACGAGAAACCGCTTCCTCCCTGGAATATCCTTGGTTGAGATAATTTTGAATGGAGGCGTTATAGTTGTTTGTTTGTCTTTCGTTACTGCGATATCCGGAAAGTGGCACTAAACTTACACCATCTTCTTTTGCAGCAGCTTGCATGTCAATAAATGCGTCTGCGGCATTCACAGCCATTTGATGACCGCTACCGACGTCTTTCATTTCAAGATTTTCAGTATACTCATTAGGTATGAAATTCTCATAATTAAATAAATACGGCATTTCATCTTCGTCGTAAGGAGTAGGAGTGCGCTGTGGAACAGAAGATGAGGCGGGTGTAGAAGATGAGGATGAAGGGACTACAGCAATAATATCCGGCATCGAAGACGACGCAGGGTCAGCTTGATTATTTTGCGAGATAATAAATGCAAGCGCAATAAGCGCTATTGTTAAAATAACAATGATTAACATCACAATATTCCGATAAAATTTACGTTTGTTTTTTCGTTTAGAGCTATAGGATGTAGCTTTTTTTCTTGCAGAGGGACGATTTTGCTCCATACGCATAAAAGTGATAGATTCCTTTCTAAAACATGCAACCGCAAACTATCCGGCTAAAACATTATTATCAAAGTCTCCGGGGCTAACATAAGTCATGTTATTCATTAGCCACTGACCATCTTGATACACCAGTTGCATGGTATATTGGGTCGCGCCATCCGCTTGTCCGGTAGAGGCATCACGCGGTTGATATGTGTAAGTGAAGCTTGCGTTAAAACGTACAGACGGCACAGTACCTGAAGCGTCAATTTCAGCGATACTATCAGCATCAACAGTAGCAGACGCGAATGTAAATGTATTAGCGGCATTATCCGGCAATGTGATACGCTCGCCCACACCCAACTTGTTTGCATCTGTAGATAGCTGCAAAGGATCAGTAGATTGCTGGTTGATACATTCAAGGTACGAGGGATAAAACGTTGCCAAAAGAGTATTTATTTCATCAGCAGTGATTTGGACTACAGGTTGACTACTTACAGGCTCGGAAGATGCTGAAGGTGGTGTGATTTCATCTACTTGGGTATAGTTTTCAAAACGAAGGGTGGTGGTGGACATATCGCTGAATGTCACCAAAGACTCCATGGTGACACCGTCCTGAACCACAACAATACGTATGGTAGCGCCCAGCGGTACGTTAGAAATTTCCACAACACCGTTTACAGGCGTTGCAAAAGGTGTGGCAACATCATTCACATAGAATAAAGCGTCATCAGACAAGCAGTTTTCTATTGTAAGAGTAGCTTGAGACTGGGTATCTTGTAAGATATTTGCTTCGCTTACAGAAAAAATCTCGATTTCAATAGGTGAAACAGACGCCGCATCCACATCAGGAGGAATAACAAGACAGGTGTATTTTCCGGGCATCAAGTCCACATACAGCTCACCTGCAGAATCAGCGGTACCGGTATGCTCGGTGGTATTAAGACGAACTACGGTACCTGCCGCCACTTGTGGTGCATATAAATCTACTGCAGAAATATGCACACGATATTGCTTGATAAAACTAATGATGGAAAAAAGGTCCCCACTAATGATATCTACAGCGGGATATTCAAGTGCATCAGGTGCGGTCTCTTCTGCTTGTATCAATAGTTGGCTTTTCAGTGTGTTTAATGCAGTGGTATCTTCAAACGCAGCACAAAATGCAAGCCATTCTTCTTGGCTGGGCGTAAGCCCTTCTTCAAGCTCGGTGATACTTTGTAAAGTAGCCACATCGGAACTTTCAACAGCGGAAACAAACTCCTCAACAGCATTAATCGGCCTGTTTTGGAACCACAACATTACAAGCACTGTGGCTAAAGTTACGGCAATAAACAAAATAAAC
This sequence comes from uncultured Oscillospiraceae bacterium, assembly GCA_964367945.1. Lineage (GTDB taxonomy): Bacteria > Bacillota > Clostridia > Oscillospirales > Ruminococcaceae > JAAYCI01. The sequence goes on from CAYIZZ010000025.1 coordinate 2,623, forward strand.
ACAAAGAACCATGTGATGATTCGTTTGCCTATACTGCGACGAGGTGGCAAAAAGTCTTCATCATCATCGGGTAAGTTTAAAACAGGAGGCGAGGGAATTCTCGCTGTGGCATGCGGAGAAAAAGAAGCCGGATTGAAAATAGTGGTTTCCTGAGGTGTAGACTCTTGTATAGGCACAAAAGGTGTTTGTGCCGGTGCAGCCTCTTGCACGGGTGGTGCAGGAGGCACAGGCTTTGTGGGTGACTTTGGTGTAGCAGGTTTTGTGGGCTTTGCCTTGCCTTTTTGTGGCGATGCGATATTTATTTTCGGCGGCTCTACAGGAGCTGCTTCTGTTATGGGTGCTGCTATTTGTTCAGGCGCAATAGCAGCAGCGATAATAGCCGCTTGTGCTACAGGCGCTTGTGATGCAGGTGCAGAAAAAAGGTCTTGGGGCTCACTTTGTGAAGCATCTGCCAAAAATTGGTCATTTGCAGTGTCTGCCAAAGGTGCTTGCTCGGCATTTTCCGCAAAAATATCTTGTGGAAAATCAGAAGCCAAAGGTTGAGAATCTGATTGGGCATAGACATCAAATCCACCGGCTTGCGGTAGTGTGAAACTAGCTACATTTTCATCCAGTTGCCCTTGAGCTTCTTCTATCATTCCTAGAAGCTCTACACCTTGTAACTCTTCTAGCTCGGCGCCTTCACTTATAGAATCAGAAGGTTTTTCAGTATCAGAATCGGCAGAAGATGCAGTCTCTGAAGCAATTTCTTCAATATCTGCAGAGGGCTCAACGGAAGGCTCAACGGAAGGCGCATCGAAAGACTCGCCGGAAGGCTCGTTATCTTCAACATCAGGGACAGTTGCCGGCGATATGCTCTCTTCAAACGCTGCAAAGGGATCATCAGCCTCTGGGCTTACAAAAGGCTCAACAGCGGGTTCCGGAGCAGTGAAATATTGCTGAGAAAAATCAGAAATCGGCTCAGCATCATCAGTTGGTACGGCGGCAGCTTGTGAATATACTTCTCTGATAGCACCTATATTAGCACCACAATTTGCACAGAACAAATCATCTGCGGCAGTTGATATCTGAGATCCACATTTTGGACAAAAATTCATGACATAGCCTCCTTTTGCTAGCTTTGTCGCATTAAATATATTTATTTTAAATGCAATATACAATTACTATATATGTTTTTGTAAACAATTGCATATAAGTATATCATTTTTTTGCCAATATTACCAGTAAAATCAATCAAAAACACAGGGCTAATTAATTTGTGGACTGGCTAATTGGTAAGAGATAAAGCTTGTGTTATCAAACACTTTAGCGAAGCACAAAATGCGTCATCTTGTGCAGAGGTGCGTTTGGAAGGTCCTTTTATGCGGTGCCCTGCCCTACGTGCTTTTTTAGCACTGTGCCTGCTTTCCAGCAAAGTATCAATGTTATCCGAGGTATACACCAGCCCGTTTTGATTTAAAACAAATGCGTTTTTTGCCAGGCACATGGCGGCCAGGCCGTAATCCTGAGTAATAACAATATCGCCTTTTTTCACTAAATTCACCAGTGCAAAATCCACGCTATCTGCACCGATGGAAACTGACATTGTGCTAGCGCCGGGCTTATTAAACACATGTGCATCATCGCACAATAAAATAGGTTTTATATCGTATTCGCCGGCAATCCGTATAGAAAGATCTACTACCGGGCAACCATCTGCGTCAATTAATAGTTGCATTATTTCCCTCCAAAATACTTATTTCAATAAAATATAGTCGCATGCATTTAGCATACGACTATATCAAACTGTCAAAACATCAATCATCAAGTTCTTCTAAAAGCAAATCATACCATTTTGTTGCAGAAAGATATGTATCATTCACAAGTCTATCGGAAAGGCCGTATTTACGCACAAATTGACTCACTTCATCCCAGTTACCATATTCATAATTTGTATAAAACTCTAACAGATCAGAATAAGGTCCGGTGCTGGTAGTGATGGACAACCGTATGGAATCGGCCACAGGCAATTCGCGGAAAATATCATCACAAGGTTTTTCAAGCGCAATATGTAAAAGTGATAGTAGCCCGGTGAAAAAAACAAGTTTGCTTTTGTGTGGTGGTTTAAAGTGTGGGGACAAAAGCTCGCCAAACCTGGCACGCACCAAAGACATGCGGACAAGCTCAAGAGGCTTATCCTGGGCAACACCGCGCAAAGCTAACATACCAACCCACTGTTTTAAATTCTCTTCGCCTAAATGAGACAAGGCCATATCCACTGAGGAAACAGGGTTGCGCAAACCAAGTGCCGCGGAATTTAAAAGGCGTAATAACTTATAGCTAAGTGCTACATCAGATGAAATAATAGCGCTGATCTCGCTGAAATCTGCATAATTTTCAGTAGAGGTAAGCTGCAAAAGGCGCAAATAGTTCATTTTCAGTGGGTCAATAGACTTTGTCTTTTTCACAACAGAAGGTGTGCTGAAATGATACCCTTGGAAAAATTTGAAGCCTAAATTATTGTAATGGTCAAACTGTGTCGCAGAGTTGACATCAGTGGCAATGAAATGTATAGAATTGTGCTGCTGTATCAGTTGCTTTTGGAAATCAGCAGAACTGTTTGGATGAAACTTGACATAAGATGCAAACTTCAAAATTTCATCGGTAGCATTTTCAGGACGAACATCCAACAAGGCTAAGAAATAACCATTTTTATGTAAGTCTGTCAAAAGATCTTTATTTACATCGAATGCATTACTGGGTAGCTTCATTTGGATTACAAACTTATCTTTTGGCAAATTATTTAGCACAGATGGAATCAAAAGCTGTTGAGTACACACAATAAAATATCGCATGTCACCACTTAATTGATTAACGTCTAGCGCCTCAAGTGTTCTGTTGAAGTTAGATAAATTCAGAGCATCGTCCTCGTCATCACTTGAAGAACACTCAACCAGCTCATATCCAAAGTTTCGGCCTTTCTTTGTCAAAATAGGCTGGATATTGATATAAAGATCCTTGAATTTTTTGGCAGAATCGTAGCGATCCTCAAAAAACATAAACTGATTACGGCCATTTCCTTTTGCCTTATAAAGCGCAATATCAGATTTCCTCAGAAGTTCAGACCAAGTAGAGCCATGCTGCGGGAAAAATGCAACACCCATAGATAAAGTACAGGCGGTTTCAATGTTAGGCATAGTATACGATAAAAGGGTACCTTTAAGTAGCTGAGTATAATATTGTTTTGTGGCTTCTTCGTCACCGTGTTCATTTACAGGGTGATGGTAAAAAAGCACAAATTCGTCACCGCCCAGCCGGTAAAGGTGGTTCTGAAATGCAGGTTGCCCGTCTAAATGGCTGGTGATACGTCGCAACATGACATCACCGGTATTATGTCCGTATGTGTCGTTCACGGTTTTGAAGTTATCAAGATCAAAAATGGCAACAATGCCGCTGGTAAGCCCGGCTTCAATATCTTTAGATATTTTTTCAAAATCCTCTTTAAATTTCAGCCTATTTGACACAGAGGTAAGTAAATCCGTGTACGCAAGATCATAAAGTTTTTTTTGGTCGGCACGGTCTTTTGTGACATTACGAATAAATATAGCCACAGCAGGCTTGCTATCTGTCCATGTCACAGGCGAATATCTCACGGAAAAAATCTGACCATGAGCGCCGTTCATGTCAGGACAGGTATAATCAGAAGTTATATTAATTTGATTCAAAGAATAATGATGGAAGATTTCGTCAAAAAATAATGGATCACTTAATATTCCTAAATCATTGCTGGACTGAGCATCGCCCATACGTAGCTGAGCAGATTTGTTGGCATATAACACATCACAACTGCTGCCACGCACGATAACAATATCAGTGTCGTGCGCATCTAAAATACTGCCAAGTGAATTGGCCGCAGAAGATGTGGGTTTTTTATTATTCCAAATAGCCATAAGGTGAAATTCCTAATAAAATAGTGTTATTTAAGTAAAAACCACGTGACGCCGGGATTCAGTTCCACGCGTTTGTCGGCAACCCGCCAATGGTAAAAATCTTTGCGAACCATGTTTTTTATACGTGTACCGTGACTGTAACCGTGAGTAACACATACAGCACGAACTGTTTTAGGCAAAGACTCTAAAAAGTCTATTAAATCAAGCTCGGCATCTTCCACAAGACATCCATGCAGATCAATTTCAGCCAATTGTGATTTGGGTAAAGAAGAAAAATCCATACAGGCCTTCTTTCTGAGAAATGTAAAAATATGCATAACGAAAACATAAAACCAACTAATATAGTATGATAAATGCTTACGAACAACATATCAATATTATTATAACGGCAATACATGTTTTTTACAATACACAAAAACATAGAGATAAAATTTTTTTTATATATAATGTGCACAATAGAAAACAATAAAAAAAATGCATAAAAATAAAAAAACGCCGAAAATATCGGCGTTGGCACGCCAGGAGAGGCTCGAACTCCCGACCCTCTGCTTAGAAGGCAGATGCTCTATCCTACTGAGCTACTGGCGCTGATATGAATAATGCAAGTGACAAAAACGTAAAACGTGCATCACCACAGAATTATTTTAGCACATGAAAACATGAAGTCAAGAAGTAAATAAAAAAATAATAAAGAAAATATATTTTAATATACTAAAAAAGACTTTAGTCGACTATTTCTATTAGTTTACGATCGTTGTCAAAACATACAGGAATAACCTTACTTCTTGTCAATCGGATCATTTCTTTCAGTCTTTTCATCTCATCGGGCATATGCAGAATATATGCCACACCTTCCCTTTTAGCACGTCCGGTACGGCCGATACGATGGGTATAGTATTCGTTTGAAGACGGAAGGTCATAGTTGATAACGGCGTCCACATCGTCTATATCAATGCCGCGTGCAGCAACATCAGTAGCCACAAGCACATGAAGCTCCCCATTTCTGAAGCGAGACATTATTTTGTTGCGCTCAGACTGGGATAAATCGCCATGCAGGCAATCTACATTAAACTGAAGGCGTGCCATTTGGTTGCTTAGCATAGCGGTGGTGTATTTAGTGTTGCAAAAAACCAATACACGCTCATATTTGCCGGACACGATGATTTCCGCAACATCAGCCAACTTATCTCGGCCGGTAGTCGCAAGGGAATACTGAGTGATTTTCGGCTGTGAAGACTCTACCGGATTCACGGTGATTTCTTCAGGGTCACGCTGATATATCCAGCCTATGTCCATAACTTCGCGCGAAATTGTAGCAGAAAACATAGCCAGCTGCTTTCTGTTTTTAAGCGCATCTAAAATGCCTTTAACATCTTTATAAAAGCCCATATCCAGCATTTCGTCGGCTTCATCAAGCACCACACGTGTCACGTGCTTTAAATTGACGGTATTACGCTGCATATGATCAAGTAAGCGTCCGGGTGTGGCCACGATGATGTGGGCGCCTTTTTTAAGTTGATCAAATTGTTTTTGAATGGCCTGGCCACCGTACACACACGCTATACGTACACCGGGCAAATAGTGAGACAAATCCCGCAGATCTTCAGTGATTTGCTGAGCCAGCTCGCGAGTGGGAGCCAACACCAAAGCTTGGGTGTTATTGCTTGATTTGTTCAAATCCACAAGCAAAGGGATACCGAACGCACATGTTTTTCCTGTGCCGGTAGGTGCCTTTGCAATTACGTCTTTGCCCTTCATCATAGGGAAAAGCGCTTTTTCTTGTATTTCAGTTAGTTCAACAAAGCCCATACGATCAACAGCGCGTAATATTTCGACGGGCAAAGATGCGTCTTTATATAACATGTGATAGATAATCCTTTACTACAGCTAGTCTAATATCTTCCATATCATAGGATACCACATTAATATACCAATCACAAGAAATAAAAAGAAAATTTACAATGAACAGTGACATATAGTACAATCAGGGCGTCTTTACTTAAAAGAAAAAAACATATATAATTAAAAAAGAAAAGCTGAAAAGGTATTTATGGGAGGCAAAATATGAAGATTAAAGACATTATGACGGCGTTAAACGCTGAATTATTAACAGAGGGCGCAGATCTTGAGCAAGAGGTACATACTGCATGTGGAAGCGACATGATGAGTGACGTGCTTGCATATGTAAAAGATCAAGCAGTGCTTATCACCGGCCTTACCAATCCTCAAGTGATACGTACAGCAACTATGATGGACATGATTTGCATTGTGTTTGTGCGAGGAAAACGCCCGGACGAGTCGGTGTTGAAACTGGCAAAAGAGATGGACATCACAGTGCTTGCCACAGAGATGACTATGTTCCCTGCATGTGGCGTTTTATATGAAAAAGGCTTGCGTGGTGGGCCGCAGACATCTCCGTCTGAATAAGCAGGTAGTTTTCACTCATAAATACTTAGGATATATTTGGAGGAGTCAATTATGGAACCAATTCATTTGAAATATGATGTTCCGGGCGATGATTTCACCCGTGCCGGGGAAGCCAGTGCTGATTTAAAGATGCGACTTAAGAAATTGGGGTTGCCGAGTGACTCTATACGTAAGGTGGCAATCGCACTGTATGAAGGGGAGATAAATCTTGCCATTCATGCAAACGGAGGGCAGATAGAAGCCACGGTGGGCCCAGACAATGTTATCATGACAATTACAGACCAAGGCCCAGGCATTGCAGATATTGATTTAGCAATGAGCGAAGGCTACAGCACAGCATCGGACGAAGTACGCAGCTTAGGGTTTGGTGCGGGCATGGGCCTGCCAAACATGAAAAAGTATTCCGATGATTTTAAAATCACATCTGTTGTAGGTGAAGGCACCACAGTGATCATGCAAGTGAATGTAGGATAATATTTGTGAAAATCATCATGATATGTGCTATGGTTTAGCACGAGATTTGATATAAACGAAAGAGAGTACATAATGTCTGATTTTTTTCATTCAGTTACGTTGGACACAGACAAATGCAAAGGATGTATCAATTGCATCAAGCGATGTCCAACAGAAGCTATTCGGGTGAGAGATGGCAAAGCATCTATAATATCAGATCACTGCATTGATTGTGGTGAGTGTATTCGTATGTGTCCACATCATGCAAAGGTAGCCATCACCGATCCATTGTCGATAATGGATTCTTACAAGTATAAAATTGCGCTTACACCACCCAGTCTTTTTGGGCAGTTTAATAACTTGGACGATACAGAATATGTGCTGGCGGGCCTAAAAGAAATGGGCTTTGACAGTGTGTTTGATGTGTCTCGTGCAGCAGAATATATCAGCGACGCCACGCGCAAACTGTTGGCATGCGGCAAGCTGCAAAAGCCTGTGATATCCTCGGCATGTCCTGCGGTTTTACGCTTGATTCGTGTGCGGTTTCCGGCGCTGATAGACAAGATATTGCCGCTGGTGGCTCCGGTGGAGCTTGCTGCGCGTATGGCCAAGCAAGAGGCAGAAGCCGCGGGAATTGACCCAAAAGATATAGGCTGTTTCTTCATCACGCCATGTCCTGCGAAAGTAACGGCTATCAAGATGCCTATAGGCTCTACTCAAAGTGATATTGATGGTGCTATCGCTGTGAAGGATGTATACCCGATTTTGGTTTCTAAAATGAAGCATGAGCCTGTCATGGAAAATGCTCAAAGCGGCAGGATAGGCCTTGGCTGGGGCGAAAGCGGCGGAGAGGTAGCCGGTCTGTTGTCTGTGGACGAATACCTAGCCAGCGACGGTATAGAAAATGTTATTCGTGTTTTAGAGGAACTGGAAGACAATAAATATGACACCCTTGATTTTGTGGAACTGAATGCTTGTGCAGGTGGTTGTGTGGGTGGTGTATTGCAGGTTGAAAACCCATATATCGCAAAGTCTAAAATCAAAAAGCTACGTCGGCATATGCCGGTTAGCCTAAACAGGCTGGAAACATCCATTCCTACATATATGCTGTGGGATACAGATCTTGTGTTTGAGCCGGTGATGCAGTTGGGCACAACAAGGCAGGAAAGTTTTGTGAAATATGCAGAGCTGGAAGAAATCATGGAAAAACTACCGGGTCTTGATTGTGGCAGTTGTGGCGCGCCTACATGCGAGTCGTTTGCCGAGGATGTGGTAAGAGGTAACTCCATGCTAGGAGACTGCGTTGTGCTGATGCGCCAAAAGATGGAAGCAATATTAGAAGCTGCAGGCTTAAACGAGCTAAAAAAGTCATGATATGATTTATGTTAAGATATTTACATACAAGCGATATTGGTTTACGCAATAGCATTTTTGACAAAGGAGATAACAATGCAAACAAAAGATTTTGTGAATTTAGCGTCTTTTGAAATGGTTGTAGAAGGTGAATCCCAAGATATAACAAAAGTGTATTGTGCAGATCTTTTAAGCTGGGCCATGGGATATGCACCTGAAGGATGTGCGTGGTGCACAGTGATGGGCAATGTCAACGCTGTTGCGGTGGCAGCTCTTACAGATGTAGCTGCTATTGTATTGTGCGAGAATGCTGTTTTAGATCAAGATGCAAAAGAAAAAGCCATAACACAAAACATTTGTATTGTGCGCACATCTCTGCCGACATTCGAGGCAGGTGTCGCCATTGCAAAAGAAGCAAACTTATATTGATTATTTTATAACACAGGAGAAATGAACTGAATGACTTCAAAGAACTTAAGAGATATTGCACGCAGGGCCCTAAGTGGATACTGGGCCCTTTCACTTGCGGTTACTGTGGTTGCATCCATGTTGGGCGGAGGTGCTACAGGTGGTAGCGGTGTATCAATAACAAATACCATTTCAGATGTAGACGAATCCATGTATTCTGATATAACGGCGACAATAGCACAAGAACAGGCGCTGCTTGTCATCGCTATATTAGTTATAGGTGCTGTATTACTTTTCGGCCTGGTGATGTTTGTGATAAGTGGTGCCACTACGCTGGGCTTGTATCAATATTTCATCAACATTATCACAAAAGCAGAACGTCCGGATTTTAAAATTTTGTTCAGCCGTTTTAAATATTTAGGCAGAGCTTTTTTACTTAACTTATTAATAACAATATTCGTATCACTATGGTCGTTTTTGATCTTATTGCCAATAGGTATTGTGTCTTTTTTTGTTATAGTGTTAAATGCAGAAATGATATATAACGCTTCGGGCGCAACTATTGCAGTCATGATAATTGTCGGGATAATATTTTCGATAGTGTTTGGACTTGCCATAACGATTATCACTTCAAGATATGCAATGGCATTTTATGTCATGACAGAAAACCCACAGCAAATCACTGCCATGGAAGCAATTCGCATATCTAAGGAAATGATGAGAGGTAACATTTGGCGGCTGTTCTTTTTAAGACTTAGTTTTTTTGGATGGCACTGCCTGGCGATTTTATCTTGTGGAATAGGATATCTGTGGCTTAGCCCATATATACTTGCCACCGAGGCGGCATTCTATCTTGAATTAAGAGGTGGGATACCTGCTCAGGGATATGGCTGGAACAATATGCAATATATGAACGGGCAAGCCAATATGAACTACGGCCAACCTAATATGCCTTATTATGGTCAGGGCGCACCGTATTATCCGCAACAACCAACATATAACCCGAATTATCCAAACACGCAAAGCGGATTTACCCAGCCACCAATTCATCCCACTGCAAATGACGAAAATTACCAACCGCCACAGCAAGGCATGTAATTGGTTTTTTGACCCATGGTGTAAGCCACAGCATAATTTACAGCATAAAAAATAACGCTCTATTAAATCAAGAGCGTTATTTTTGTGGTTTAGTTAGCTAAGATGCCTCTATAGTCATATCAAATACTTTTTTCACACCGGATTTATCAATGCTGCCCTCGGCTATTTTTTTATCTTCTATCCAGTAGCACGGCACATAATAATAGTCATAACTATTGGCAAGCTCTGCTTCTTCTCTTTCTTCCACCATCTTTATGGGGATTTCGTTATATTCAGGATATTCATTTTTAAGCTCATCCATATAAGCTAAAGCCTTTTTGCAATACGGACAACCTTTGAGGTAAAACAACGTTAATTCTTTCATTAAAATAGTCCCCTTTCCGTATGTGGGTTTATGAGTGGTTATATATTAATGATAACAAATTTACATCACTAATAGCAATCTATATTTAACGGTTTCACACTTTTTTCTTTTTATTTTGTGCCGTTTTATCGTATACTATAAGATATCTCATGAATAGGAGTGGGGGTTTACCCTGACATACATATGATGAAATCACTTTCACCAAAACAGATATGCTCACGTATAGGAATGGCATTATTTGCAATGATGCTTATATGGCAAAGCCTTACTATCACTGTGATAACTATTGTTCCTGAAAGCTTGCTTGAAAATGGCATAGTTTATTGGATGATAAATGATGTATTCTTATATTTTATTGCTGTTCCGATATTTTTGATAATTATGAGATCTATTCCAAATGCCGAAGAAATACCGCCAAGAGTGAAAAAATTAAGGCCTAGGGATTATATATTAGCTTTGTTATTTGGTTTTGGGGGCACGTACATAATCAATATTGCCAGCAACACTTTCTTGGTTATCTTACAGACAATAATCACCGGCGAGCTTTTACCTGACATGAGCAACCTCGATGCTCTGACAGACAGCACCGGAACTATAGGACTTTTGATTTTCGGTGTACTTATACCATCTTTTGGTGAAGAGTTTTTGTTCAGGCACATGCTGTGGAAAAAATTACGTGGCGCAGGAGATAAAACATATATTTTCTTTAGCGCATTATGCTTTGCTTTGTTCCATGCTAATTTTTCTCAAAGTTTATATGTGTTTTTGGTAGGTGCAATTTTTGCGTGGGGTTATGTCCTTAGCGGACGGCTATGGGTACCCATAACAATGCATTTCATTTTCAACTTTGTAGGAATTATCATTGCGCCTTTAGCGCTGGAAAATACAAGCACCATTTTTATCATGGGTGGAGTGATTGTGCTTTTAATGATAATAGCAATAGTGATATTTGTTACCAAAAAAAAATATATGTTTTCAGTAATGCGTCCCCCACAAGATGCATCATGGCCGTATAATCCGCCAAAACCCGCCATGAAATGGGTGAATGGATATGGGTATATACAGGTGTCAGAACAGCATGCAGATGCATTTTATGGTCAAGATTTCAATTATCTGAATCAAACACAAAAAGAGATGTATTCACAAAATATTTATACTTCAGCGCATGTTTGTTATACTATTCAAGGTGATTTGCCGAATGGAATCACTGGACAAGCAGCCGCCCCGGCACATGTTTACTATGAAGTGAAAAATACTGCACCGACGATGGGGTATCAGCAAGGCGCTTATCCAAATGTAAGTACAGCGCATGCAAATAATACATCGCAATATGATTCGTCTTATCCCCCACCATTTTATAATATGTATCACGCACAGCCAAAAGCACCCACGATAAAAACATGCCTTGCCAATTTAGGCATGATAATGTTTATGGCATTGGCAATGGTACTTATAGTTGTTGGAATGATACAGATGTTTATAGTGTAAACACATATTAAAATATAAAAAACCTCTTGAAAAAGGCATTGCCTTCAATCAAGAGGTTTTGTTTTATTAATTATGTGATATTAGCCTGCGTCGTTAATCTCATCCATTGTAAACAGCTTATATCCATTATCAGCTAGAAGATTTTCAGTTTTTTCAAGCTCCGTTACCCTTAAAATAATCACGGCTTGTTTTTGAATTCTACGAACAAAGGAATACATATATTCTACAGAAATATCATTATCATGCAAAAGTTGTAATGCAGAGGCAAGACCGCCCGGTGCGTCTGATACGCCCACAGCCACAACATCGCTGCATTTTGCAGTATATCCGTTTTCCTTTACAGCAGAAAGTGCTTTGTTTAAATCACACACAATGGTACGCATGATGCCAAAATCGGTGGTATCGGCAACAGACATAGCAATCAAATCAATTTGATTATCACCTAAAACAGTTAGAGCCTGAGCGAAACTACCCAGCTTGTTTTCTAAAAAGATGGACATTTGTTGTATAGCCATGCAAAAATCCCCCATTCATAGTATTTCGGTAAATGTTTGTGTAAATGCCAAAAATGCGATTTTCAATAAAAAGCTTAGATTTTGCATAAAAACATGAAAAAATCGATGTTTTCAACCTGTTTGGACAGTAGCTATATATTTGTACGCTTATCAATAATACGTTTGGATTTACCTTCACTACGTTCGATGGAACCTGGGTTCATCAGACGCATTTTAATACCGAGACCCAAGACTTGTTCAATAGCACGTTGTACATTTTGAGAAAGTTTTTCAATAGTACGTACTTCGTCAGAGAACATCTCGGGTGTCATTTCAACTTGAACTTCCAAAATATCCATGTTGTTTACTCTGTCTACCACCAGCATATAACGTGGGGCAATTCCGGGAACGCCTAAAATTGCAGCTTCTACCTGAGATGGGAAGACGTTTACACCACGGATGATAAGCATGTCATCGGTGCGACCACGCAGACGCTGGATACGACGATGGGTGCGACCGCATGCACACGGCTCAGGGATGATGCAGGTAAGATCATGTGTGCGATAACGCAAAGTGGGCATACCCTCTTTTGACACAGTAGTGATAACAAGTTCGCCCATTTCGCCATCAGGCATAGCTTCGCCGGTATCAGGATCGATGATTTCTATCATGAAGTGATCTTCCCACACATGCAAGCCATTTTGAGCTTCGATACATTCCATGGCAACACCGGGACCGATGGTTTCAGTGAGGCCATAAATATCAAGTGCTTTAATATTCAGATATTCTTCTATTTTATTGCGCATACCCTCTGTCCATGGCTCGGCTCCAAAAATTCCGGTACGCAGTTTTAAGCGAGACAAATCAAAATTTTCTGCTTGCAGTGCTTCTGCGACCATCAGTGCATAAGACGGAGTACATGCGATAGCGGTGGTACCAAGATCTTCCATCAGCATCAGTTGGCGTTGTGTGTTGCCGGCACTGGTCGGAATTACTTTTGCGCCGACTTTTTCCACGCCGTAATGCAGGCCAAGTCCACCGGTGAAAAGTCCATAGCCGTAGCTTACCTGTACGGTATCGGTTTTGTCCACATCGGCACAGCCAAGGCATCTTGCCACTACTTCTGACCAAATTTTTACGTCATTTGCAGTGTAGCCGGCTACGATGGGTTTTCCTGTGGTACCGGAAGAAGCGTGAATACGTACAATTTCATCTTGAGGCGCGGCAAAAAGGCCGTAAGGATAATTGTCACGTAAATCATTTTTTTCGGTGTAAGGCAAAAGACGAATATCAGCAAGAGTCTTGATATCCTCAGGTGAAACACCTTTTTCTTGCATTCGTTCACGGTAAACAGGCACGTTTTGGTACACACGCGTCACTGTTTTTTGTAAGCGAGTCAGCTGCAAGCGCTCTAGATCTTCGCGTACCATTGTTTCTACAGGTTTATTCCAGTACATGTGGGCACAACCCCTTTCCCAAAGTTATAAGTTCAGCCTATAAAGCATATCCTATTTCGAAAGCTTTTCTATTAACGTCAATGAACTTTTGTGGCACAATAGCATTCAGTGCGTCTTCCCACACAGCTTTTTCAAACGGCAAACGTGCCGCCATAGCAGCCATCAAAATGGTGTTCACTGCACGTTCGTTGCCGGCGTCTTTGGCTAGTGGTAATGCATCAATAGCCACAACATTGTTGGCCTCTTTTTTCAATGTGTCCACAATGTTTTCCGGATATTCTGCCGCGCCGATAATAACAGGTAAAGGCATGATTTGCTGAGTGTTTACAATCATAGTACCGCTTTCGGACAAATACGGTAAAGCACGCAAAGCTTCCAGCTCTTCAAACGCCAAAACATAATCTGCGCATTTTTGTTCTACCAGCGGAGAATACACTTTATCGGCCATGCGTACGTAAGTGATAACAGATCCGCCACGTTGGCTCATGCCATGTACTTCGCTTACTTTCACGTCATATCCACTTTGCATAGCGATATGGCCCAGTATACGGCTGGCAAGCAAGGTTCCTTGACCACCAACGCCTACGATGACAACGTTCAAACTATTTAATGGTTTACTCATTTGTCATCGCCTCCTTTCAGCACTTCAGTGCTTTTGATGCAGGATTTTGGGCAAGCACCGGCGCATTGATAGCAGCCTCTGCATATGCTTTCGTCAATCTGTATAACACCATCTTTGGTTTTTTGTATAGCAGGACACCCGATTTTCATGCAAGCGCCGCATTTAATGCATTGGCTTTGGTCAATGGCAAGCGGTACAGGTTTTTCTTTGCTAAGTAAAACACACGGACGACGCACAATCACCACGGAAGCAGACTCTTTTGCCATTTCTTCCCGAAGTACTGCTTCCAACTCTTTTGTGTTATGAGGGTCTACTGTGCGAACACTGGGAACACCAATGGCCTCGCAAAGTTTTTCAAGGTTAAGCTGTGGTGAAGCTTCAAAATGTATGTTGTAGCCTGTGGTAGGATTGGGCTGATGTCCTGTCATGCCGGTGGTGCTGTTGTCTGAAATAATAACAGTGGAAAATCCTTTGTTATACACCACATCCACAAGGCCGGTGATGCCGGAGTGTACAAATGTAGAGTCTCCGATAACAGCCACAGTGTTTTTGGCAAACTCTTTACCACGAGCTTTTTCAAGGCCCAGCGCCATACCGATGGAAGCACCCATACACACAACACTGTCAACAGCCGATAGTGGAGGTAGCGCGCCAAGTGTGTAGCAGCCGATATCGGCCGAAACAGTGGCTTTCAGCTTTCCAAGCATACTAAAAAGTGGACGATGAGGACAGCCTGGACATAGCACCGGAGGACGAGATGGTATACCCTGTGTTTCCATAACTCCGGGATCGGGAGCGCCTGCAAAAAGATGTCCGACTTTAAGCGCAAAAAGCTCGCCTAAAAGACCGGTTTTGTCTTTGCCAGCGTCTACTTTGATACCTGCGGCACGAATAGCATCTTCAAAATACGGCTCCAGCTCTTCTACCACATATAATGTGTCTACATTTTGTGAAAACTCACGTATAAGCTCTATGTCCAGCGGATATACAATGCCCAATTTCAGCACGCTGACGTTTGGCATGGCTTCTTTAACGTAGTTGTATGCATTACCGCTACACACAACGCCCACGGACTTGTCGTTATATTCAACACTGTTAAGGCCTAATGTGCCGATTTCGGAAAGCAGCTTTTCTTCTCGTTCCACCACAGTGATGTGGCGAGCACGTGCGTTTCCGGGCATCATTACCCATTTTTGCATATTTTTCTCATAAGGTTTCAGTGCCACTTCGGTGCGTTGTGCTGGCTCTACCAAGCTACGCGCATGAGCAATACGAGTAACAAGGCGCACAAACACCGGGGTGTCATAAGCCTCGCTTATTTCGTATGCACGCTCCATGTATGACTGGCACTCGGCCGAATCCGCAGGCTCTAGCATTGGAACATGTGCACTGCGTGCATAATATCTACTATCTTGTTCATTTTGGCTGGAGTGCATGCCGGGATCATCAGCCACTACAATAACTAAGCCGCCATTCACGCCGGTGTATGCAGCGGTAAAAAGAGGATCGCCTGCCACGTTTACGCCCACGTGTTTCATGCAGCATAGTGCACGTGCACCACCCATGGACGCACCAATGGCAACTTCCAGCGAAACTTTTTCGTTAGGGCTCCACTCGCTATAAATTTCCTTGTATTTTGAAATGTTTTCTGTGATTTCAGTGGATGGAGTTCCCGGATATGCACAAGCTACCGTCACACCTGCACTCCATGCACCGTGGGCAATGGCTTCATTGCCCAGCATAAGTTTTTGTTGTTTCAAATATACTTCCTCCCAGATATTTTGTGAAAATTTAGTTAATTGTTTTTCCTTCATCAAATAACTTGCTGAATAGTAATGGGTTCAACACTTTTTTTGTCAAGATACCCATTGCAGGCCCAACAGCAAGTGCGGTGATCACCGTGCCTTCACGTATAAGATAATTAAATGAACCACTTTCGTCGATAGCACCGATGTTACCGGTTACTGCAAACATAGCAATGGTAGAAACCAAAACAAATGAACAATCAAGAATCAGTTTGATTTTAGAATATTGACAATTGTTTAGCCTTTGCACAAGGGCAAGACCGACGCCCTCAACCGGCATGGACATGATATTAGCGCCAAGATATAAAGAAACACCCACCACCAAGAAAATTATGCTAATGGCAAGCATTACAAGATTACCAGCATATGTGGGGATATAAAAGTTCTGAAATAAAATTTCGCATATATCCACAAACCATCCAAAAAGAAAGGCTACTGCCATTTGACATAAATTAATGATAGGAAAGTTTTTGCCTAAAATAAAGATTTGTAATACAACGAAAATACAATATATAAAGGTGACACAGTTGCCAAGGGTAAACATAGTAATTCCATAGTGTTGTAAAATCATGTGCAAAGACCGAGAAACCGAAGAACCCGGAGATATGCCAAGATTAGCATTTATAGCTACTACTACACCGGCAGCTACAAACATCATACCGATTATGTAGCAAAAAAAACGTATAATATACTTTTTTATTTTCATGTGTACTCTCAATTCATTATATAAAATGCTGAGATTTAGTCATAAATTTACAAATAAAGCCCCTCGTCTAAAAAGACGAGGGCTACTTGTGATAGGTACAATAAAATCTGGGTTTGGAGAAAATAAGAAAAGATATGACTGTTTCTCCCTATTTTACTGCAGTAAATTAGCATCGATACGTTAAAGTTACAGTAATCATCAAGTTTCATCTTTACAAGTTATTGTACCACAACAGCAAATATTGTCAAGAAATACTATATCTTGGCCAGTGGGTAATAAACGTAAGTTTGATGTTTGTATTATTGTAAATGTTGCATATGATAAAGTTATAAGGGCTTATATGGTTGACAAATAAAAAGTAGTATGATATAGTATTTTAAATCGCTGAAGTGAAGTGCACTTACAGCATATGACGCGGGGTGGAGCAGTCTGGTAGCTCGTCGGGCTCATAACCCGAAGGTCGTCGGTTCAAATCCGGCCCCCGCAACCATTAAAAAACACATAACAACGGTGAAAATCCAAGTTATGTGTTTTTTCTTTTGCTTGAAATTATGCTAATAATTCAACTTTAGTTCAACTCGCTATTTTTTTGAGGCAGTTTTTAAGATAATATCAGAGAGTATTTCGGCGTTTTGCTTATCGGCTGCTTCAATGGCATGGGCGTATATATTGGCTGTGGTGCTTACCTGTGCATGGCCTAACCGTTTGCTCACACTCACAGCATCCACATTATTATAGAAGAGTAGGCTTGCCATTGTGTGCCGAAAAGCGTGTGGGGTGATGTGTGGTAGCTTGTGCCGCTTTGAGAACTTGGCGAGCCAATCGGTGGCACTATCGGGGTGAAGTGGTTCGCCGTTGTCTTGTGTGAATACAAGGTCTTGATTTTTATAGTATGCACCCAGCCGCAAGCGTTCTGCTGTTTGCCACCGTCTATATTCTTGGAGCATTTGCACGGTCTCGGCGGGGATGCTGATAAACCGCTTTGATTTTTCGGTTTTAGGGGTATCTTCATAGATGCCCCTTTCTTTTGTATATAATACACTATTGCAGATATATACCTTTTGGCCTTTAAAATCGACATTTTCCCAGCGCAAGCCAAGTATTTCACCACGCCGCGCGCCTGTAATCAGCATCATATACACAAGCGTTTTCCACTTAATGGGTTCATTCTCTAAGGCTTCACAGATAGCCGCCACTTCATCCGGCTGGAAATAGGCCACTTCTTTTTGTTGCACCTTTGGTGGTGTTACACGCTTTGCCACATTCAGGGGTGTAATACCCTCTTTGAAAGCCTGTTGCAAAACAAGACTTATTAACCTGTGGTGTTCAAGAATGGTTTTTGCAGATAACTTGCCGCCTGTGCGCTTGTTTAAGCCGTCTTTAGAGAGGTAGGTATACAAATCGTTCAAGTGGTCTGCGCGTAGTTCTGCGAGCTTTATATGCCCTATCTGTGGATAGATGCGCAAGGCAAGCTCACGGTATCGCGCAATGGTTGAGTGTTTTGTGCCGCGCTCTTCTTTTAGGTCAATCACATATTTACAGTAATCTTCAAACCGTTGGCGGTTATCGGATATAATGCCCATCTTACAATCTTTTTCAAAAGTGGCGGCGAAAGCCTCCGCTTTTTTTCGTGCGCTCTTTTCTGTCCATGTTGGCAACACGTCAAAGGTGGCTGTGAATGGCTTTAGCTGTTTACCATCCGCACCGCGCCCACGGTGTACACGGATAGAATAAGAGGTTAATTTGCCCGCTTTGTCGCGGCGTTCTTGGATGTTAGCCATTTGTTTTGTTCTCCCTTAATCGGTGGGTTGAGTGGTTTCGGGTGTATATTACTATGTTTATTTTAACCACTCCTTACCTTTATCTATTTTTCTTAACAATGATAAATATTCTTCTTGCAGTGTAGCATTGGGTCTTTTTGCTATTTGTGTTTGATACGGTTCACACAGAAAATATAAATCATTATTAAATGGGGCAATTTCAATATTGGAGATTTTGCTCAACTTATAATGGTTATTAGCTTTTGTTTCAATACGATTTTTAACTCTTGTACATTCTTGCTTGATATTTCTTACAGCTTGTTCACATTGTAAATGTTCATATCCCTTACAAGGAGATTGTCTTTTACAATACTTTTTATTATTTCCCTCTCTATTGCTTTTTTTGAAAAAAGCTTTGCCACAATGTTGGCAAACAGCATATTTATAATTACGCTTTAATACTTCAAATGCAATAGCTATGTAGTAATCGGATAAACTTAACTTTTCGTACTCACGGCTACAAGCATTATTGCTATATTTATCAAGAGTATCTACAACAATGTTTGGTATAAATGGCATATTTGAAATTTGGACTTTTAATTCATCAAAATATATATTTCGATAGTGTGGTATTTTAAATCCATTTGTGTTAAGCAAAAACTCTAAGCTATCTAAGTTATATTTTTCTGTATCTCTATATTTTGTAAAAAAAATAATGAGTAGCTTCATCAATGCGTGTTCATTACCTTTTTTTACTTTTATTGTTATTGTTTTGGCAGTAGATGTTTTTTCAATTAAATCATTCACTATTTCGTCCGGTGTTCTATCATCTTCTATCTTATTATCACTGTTATTAAGTGAAAAATCGCCCTCAAATTCATTTAACCAATTTGATAAAACTAAGCCCAAATCTAAATATTTCTTTTTATCTCTATCAATAAAACCATCAAAATATGTCATTACAGATATATTCATTTTTTCACCTAAAATGTTTCCTTTCAAAAACAATTATACAACAACATTTCTACAATGTAAACAACTATTGTTTTCGTCTATCATTTACTTATAAGAAGTCGACATCTTAAATATTGATTTTGGAGGCTGTATGGAAAACCTAGAACTCAGAATAAAAATAAA
This sequence comes from uncultured Oscillospiraceae bacterium, assembly GCA_964367945.1. Lineage (GTDB taxonomy): Bacteria > Bacillota > Clostridia > Oscillospirales > Ruminococcaceae > JAAYCI01. Next base: position 22,124 of record CAYIZZ010000025.1, read on the forward strand.
AAACAATAGGCTGAAGAATTACGAAATAGCGAATGAATTAGGCGTTTCTGAATTTACTTTTAGCCGCTGGTTACGTGAAGAACTTTCAGCCGAAAAACGAAGCCTTGTAACTGCGGCAATCGAAAAATTGGTGCAGGAGGTGAAAGAAATTGAGTGATTTACCGAAATTTTTAACCATTCGAGAAACCGCAAAACTTGGTTTTTTGAGTGAGCACAATTTGCGGATGCGCCTCGCACAAGGGCTTTTGCCGCATATCAAAGCGGGTACAAAATGCCTTGTAAATGTGAACCAGCTTATTGAAAATCTTGAAGCCGAAAGTAAAGCGGCCTTGTGCGGAGGTGTTCAGCATGAAAAATATTGATATTTTGCAGTATTTGAACACAGGTGAAGCCCATGCAACCACTACGCGCGACCTTGCAACTTTGC
>CAYIZZ010000026.1:0-21455 GCA_964367945.1 uncultured Oscillospiraceae bacterium
AAAAACGGTGAGTAGCATGATGAAAAACTGGTCTGAATTCATTAATGACGCAAAAACAGTGTATAACTGGATGGAAGATGATTTATCAAAAGAATTATTTTGTGCACGTTTAGAGTATGCAGTAGGGCAAAACTATTCAAGCCTGCAAAGGATTGTTGCCTGCGCCGACGATACAATAAACACACACATATTATCAACACGAAAATTTGACGAGCTAAAACTCAACAATGGCGAAGTGGCTATTCTTTACGGTGCCGGTCGTATAGGCAGGCATATGCTAGATACATTAAGCGAGAAGTTTTCAGATGCAAACTTTGTTTTTTGTGACAGAGCATGGGATAGCATTGAAAAATATAAAAACATCCCTATAATATCACCTGCCACTTTGGGCGAAAAGTATAAACATTGCAAGGTAATTATTTCTAACCGCTACCATATTGATGAGGTGCTTGAAAGTATACTATCCATGGGTTTTTCTCCATCTCAAATATATACATCGCATCATATAACTCCCATGCTCAGAGAAAACAATCTGCACAAAGACTGTTCTATACTAGTCGATCCTAATCAATATTTCGATGAAGATATTATTTCGTTTGGCGAAAACGAAGTTTTTATTGACGGTGGTACGTATGATGCAACCACAACCCTTGAGTTTATCCGCAAGTGTCCATCTTACAAAAAAGTGATAATGTTTGAGCCTTTTGCCAAAATGAAAAAGCCCATACAAGATACTACCGCTAATCTGCGAGATATCGTTTTTCATGATGTTGGCCTGTGGGACAAAGCTGCAAATGTGTCATTCACAAACACCTCTGAAGCAGGAAACAGGATTGTACAAGGCGATACTGAAAATTCGGTAAAAGCCGACTGTATCGATAGTGTTTGCAAAGGTGAGCCCATCACTTTTATCAAGCTGGATATTGAGACAGCCGAGCTTAATGCCTTAGTCGGAGCACAAGAGACAATAAAAAAACATAGACCAAAACTTGCGGTTTGTGTATATCACAAGCCTGAGGACATCATTGAAATCCCACTATATATTAAAAGCCTTGTTCCCGAGTACCGGCTTTATATGAGGCATTATTCCAACACAAAATGGGAAACTGTGCTATATGCCGTACTATAAACTGCTGAAAAGAAGGGATACTTGTGGATAATCCAAAAGTAAGCGTCATGTGTTTAGCCTATAACCACCAGCCATACATAAGGCAGGCCCTTGACGGAATATTCATGCAAAAAACCAACTTTGACTATGAGGTAATTATACATGATGATGCCTCAACAGATAACACAGCAGATATAATCCGCACTTATATTCCGAAGCACTCACAAAAAATCAATGCTGTTTTTCAAACGGAAAATCAGTATTCCAAAGACGTTAGCATGTTTATGCTTTTGTACCCATATTGTAAAGGTGAGTATATTGCCATATGTGAGGGCGACGATTACTGGACAGACCCGCTAAAACTACAAACTCAGGTGGATATTTTAGATAACCATCCTAAATATTCCGGTTGTGGGCATAATGTCGACATAGTAGACGAAAACAGCAACCCGCACAACGACGCATGGATAAAAAAAAATATTGATGTTCAAGAAAATACCATAAAGCATATAAAACATATTTATATGCATATGAGACTTGCCCATACTTGTAGTTTAGTGTTTCGTAAAAGTCTTGTTGACAATATTGCAGTATCTACGCTTAGTGAATATAAAAGTATTGAAATAAATGACGATAATAAACTCTCTGCTCTCATAGCTGCAAACGGTGAATTTTACCATTTAAATAAAATCATGGCCTGTTACCGCTATGTTGCGACTCATGGAGACAGCTGGAATGCACGTACACAAGGCAAAAATCTTTCATTTGCTTCGCTGAAAGGTTTTTTGCAAGTTGATAAATTCTTATCTACTCATTATGGCATTTCCGGTCTATACGAGCACACATATAACCGCCTAATCCGAAATGCTATTAGCTTTTACTTGACCTCTCCAACACAAGAAAATCGTGATATTTTAACCTCCGCATTAAAGATATGGAGTTTTTTATGAAACAAGTATACGTCACAAAAGCATTGTTACCTGCGTTTGAGGACTATTGCAACGCTATAAAACCTCTTTGGGACAGCCATATCATAACAAACATGGGCGATTACCACAACGAGCTCGAACAAAAACTCAAAGAATACCTTGGTGCACCGAATATCTCTCTGTTTTGCAACGGTCATTTGGCATTAGAGCTAACTTTACAGGTTTTGCAGTTGCAAGGCGAAGTTATCACAACACCATATACATTTGCATCCACCACACATGCTATTATAAGAAACAACCTAACACCCGTATTTTGTGACATTGAATCCGATACGTATACCATTGACCCCGACAAAATAGAAGCACTTATTACCAAAAATACTTGCGCTATTTTACCGGTACATGTATATGGTAATGTATGTCACGTAGAAAAGATAAACGCTATTGCTAAAAAACACAACCTAAAAGTGATTTACGATGCGGCACATGCGTTTGGAGTAAGATACAATGGTGTGCCTATCGCTCAGTTTGGGGATGCTTCCATGTTCAGTTTTCACGCCACAAAGGTATTCAACACCATCGAAGGCGGCGCCGTAAGTTTTTCTGATAATTCACTCACAAAAAAGCTTCATTATCTAAAAAACTTCGGTATCAAATCGTCTGAAGAAGTTGAAAGCATCGGTGCTAATGCAAAGATGAACGAGTTTTGTGCCATAATGGGTCTTTGCAATTTAAAACAACTGGATGATGCATTTAATGGCCGAAAACGTGTATATGAGCGCTATGCGCAAAACCTTAAAAATATCAACGGCATTACTTTTAAGCACACGCGAAAACAACAAACGTCAAACTTTGCATATGTTCCTATTTTGGTATGTGATGAATACCACCTGACAAGAGACGAGTTATTTGATAAGCTTGCAGAAAATGGATACTTTGCTCGAAAATATTTTTATCCCATAATGTCAGAACTCACATGTTATAAAGAAAATTTTTGCAGTACGGATACACCTATCGCCTTAGATATATCAAAACGCATTATAACGCTGCCCATCGACCCAAATATGGAAATCAGCGACGTGGACAAAATTTGTGATATCATACGGGAGAATCATAAATGAAAGCGAACATAAAGCATAGGATACTCGATGCAATTGCAAGTATAGAAGAGTGCCACAAATGTGTTGCCAAGGCATCTGCTCAGCAGCAATTTGTCGAGCTATTAGGTCTATGCCAAGAGTTGGCTGTGTCGGTTGGTACCGCGCTGGAATCCTACGAAACTAAAGCAGATGTCACACCTATTGTATCTATGCTTGAAAAATATTGCGAAAACATATATCACTTTAGTAGCATTTCCTCACTCCACAGCGAAGATTTTGTGCAAAAACTATCAGACTGCAATACCGATATCTCATACATAAAACATGCCATCACAAGCAATATCCCCACCGAGAAACTTGTGGCTGTATTCTTGCCATACATGGCTTCCATGTGGGACTGTCTTGACAGTATCTGCCGTGAGGCCATGAAAAGCGAAGAGTGGGACATCTACGTTATGCCTATTCCGTATTATGGCAGAGATTCCGCCGGCCGCGCTGTAACAAGTAGTTTTGACTTCGATAAGTTTTCTTCCGATCTTCCTTTAATAAACTATGAAACCCGTCCATTGGCCGAGCTTACTCCCGACTTAATTTTTTACCACAACCCATATGATGATCACAACCGTGTCACATGTGTACATCCTCAGTTTTTTTCACGTAACTTGCTTGAAATAACACCACATATCGTGTATGTACCATACTACTTATCCGGTGAAAAAACAATGGAACACATGCCCCTTATGCCCGGCGTGAAAAATGCTTGGAAGGTTGTTGTTCAAGAAGAAATTAAGGCGCAGTACCTCATCCACTACACCGATGATAAAATTGTCGCATTGGGAAGTCCAAAGCTAGATGCTTTATTCAGCGTAAATCCACAAGATATACCACCTGAATGGAAACTGCAAATCAAAAATAAAACTGTGATTTTTTTAAACACACACCTCACCAGTGCCATGCTTGATCCAAAAAAGTATATTGACATGCTTGATCATATGATGAACGAGATGAAAAACAATGAAGATATCGTGATACTTTGGCGTCCTCATCCACTTATGGAGCAAACACTAACTTCTTTTGAGAAAGATCCATCTATATTAAAAAAATATCATGAGCGCATTCAACGTTTTAAGCTACTTCCAAACGGCATATACGATGATACTGCAAACTTAAATCTTAGCATTGCTATTTCCGATGCTTATTTAGGCTCACAAAAAAGCTCTGTAATCCGGTTGTATCGACAACTCGAAAAACCAATTTGTTTCTTACCCGATGTGTTTGATTATTCTAGGCCTGAAACAAAATGCTTTCGTGCAAATTTGGGCGGTGTAGTATTAAATGGATATATTTGGCAGTTTGACTCACTCTACAACGCTCTTTTCAAAATGAGCCTAAAAACATATGAAGTATCATTTGTATCTTCACTTGAAAAATATCCACACACCGAGCAACATCTATATTATACTTTTGCTTCATACAATGATTGGCTGATATTACTACCCGGCAAAAGAAAAGATATGGCGCTATTTCATACCAAAACGCACGAAGTGAAATATATCCAGCTGGAAAACAGCGATTTTAAGGAAATCCAGTTCTTTTCAATAAGCGTCAAGGAAGATACTGCAACAATTGTAACTTGTGGCATGAGTGAATATCACTATACCCTGTGCCTGAAAAATTTCACTTGCAAAAAAGAATATATAAACCATCCCGGAAAGCTTCTGTGTGTCTTTGAAGAACATATATTGATGTATCATGGCGATACAAACCAATTGATACTATATAACACCTTTGATAAGACGTCGAAAAAATGCACAATCCCACATCTCACCCACTGGAAATTACTACCTTTTATCTTTATTGATAACGAATGTATGTGGGCCGTATGCCGCGATGAAGGCGTGCTACTTCACTGGGAAAACATACATGCTTTCAATGAATATTCTACCCATGACATATACCCCGCCTGCAAAAACAACGATGATTCATTTATACGCATGTGTTATGTGCAAAATAGCCAGCTTATATTCAGCGTACTCAATTCAGAAGAAATTTTTTGCTACAGCGTAAAAAACAAAACAAAAGAACATATTTACAAAAGAACCATTGGTGCTCGCGCTCCATATTCACTTGATGCAATAAAAGTGAATGATACATTTTACATTCTACCTTTTTTAACAAAGGAAGCCCACATCTTGAAAATCCGTGAAAACGATAATACTGTTTCCAAGTTTTCTTTTGCGCTAAATGACCCGACTCTACTACAAGAAACATTTATCAAAAAAGATATTTTAAATACCGAGCACAGATTTTCACAATTTTTACCATACGACTTTTTTTTATGGGCTAAAACTATCAAAAACAAGAAAACTACTGCGCAACATCCTTTATCAGCAAACAAATCATCAATAGGCTCAAAAATCTGGGCCTACTTCAAAGATGTTTTATAATACTTTAAAGGAGTACTAACTTGAATAGGCTGACGAGCATATCACATCATGTTTATGACTATCAACATGCAAGCATAGTCTTATGGGGTGCAGGTACATATGGTAAACTCATACGTTCTTTGCTGCATCGTCTAAATACACCCGTTATCGCATATTGCGATAACAATCAAAATTTATGGAGCACTTTTATTGATAATACACCTGTGTTATCACCCGATGGCCTGAAGGATATGCTTTTAGAATATGATAACATTATAGTTCAGATATCTATTTTGCTTGAAGACGATAGCAAATTGATACACCAACTACAACAGCTTGGAGTGAAAAATTATATCCCACTTTCCGAGGCAAGGCTATTGTTTGAACTACATAACCACATTCAGCTCTCCAATAAAAATATACCGACCGATATGATCCAACCATGCGACGATATCATGCTTGATACTAATTTACTAGACTTAAAACATATATTACACCGTAAAATCGAGTTTACAAACACTATCGCGAACGAATCAACGCCTACCCCAATATTATGTTGCTTTCCACTTGAAGCAGACCCACATGTCATACGCTGTTTGTTGCATAATACCCATATATATGATTTTGATTCGCGTCCACAAAGCTTTGATAAAAAAATACTTGATATCTGCAAATCAAAAGTGAAACTTATCACAGCAGTAATGGACCCTGTTGCCCAAAATTTATCATTCACATACAACATCTTTCATCACGGCAACGCCATGGCCGAGCTTTGCTTTCTGCAGTTGTCTGATAGGTATAATTTACAAAAAGATTATACTGAACAAGATGTATTTAATGCATGGATGACGCAAACAAAATACATGGATACGCCACCGCATAACACACCTACAAAAACTTTTAGAATGCCTCGTATGATTCAGCATTTTATACCTGACTTTTGTAATCACATACTTAATATAATGCAATCACCTTTTGATAAGCAAAAAGGATATTCTGTAGTTTGCAACGAACATGTCGAAGTATTTATTTATCAATATGAACGTTATGCTGATATTTCACCTGAGCTTGCTGCCTGGCTAGGCACACCCGATAACACAGCGCTATCTATACCTCAGACATGGTATTCTGACAATGCAACAAACTTATCACCGTCAAAAATACAATTATCAAAATCATATATAAATAAATGCTATGACGAGCCTTATGTACAGCATTTTTACACAGATGAAGATATTGATAACTTCAAAGAAAAATGGAAAAAATATACCGTATAATATCCAACACCATTGCGCACAATCATATTAATACATAAAAATGGAGTGTACTGTATGAATATACTGGTGCTAACAGATAATGAGTACTTATACTTAAACTTTAAAACAATCGCAAATAAACCTTTATATGAAAAATTTAACTTTTTCTTTTTTTATTCTCCATCTAATGAAGTGTTCAAAGAAACCTATACCGACAATAGTTTTCAGTCATTAGATGTAACTAAAAATATTAAAGAGATAATAGCCAAGTACGATGTAGTTTTATCTTTGCACTGTAAACAAATTTTCCCAAAAGATATTGTAAATTCGCTTAAATGTATCAATATTCATCCAGGGCTCAATCCATATAATAGGGGGTGGTTTCCTCATGTATTTAGCATGATTGATAACTCCCCAGTAGGCGTAACCATCCATGAAATGGATGAAAAATTAGATCATGGTCCAATTATTGCGCAAAAGGAATTGCAAATATTTGCATGGGAAACATCTTTTGATGTGTATTGCAGACTACAAGAACTTGAATTAAAACTATTGCAAGATAATCTTCTTTCTATTCTTACCGGAAACTATAATGTATTTAACTGTGATACGCGGGGCACTATCCACAATAAAAAAGATTTCAATGATCTGTATAGCATCGATTTAAATAAAACTGTAACTTTTAAGCAAGCGATAGATTACTTTAGAGCGATGACATTCAACGGTCATAATAATGCATATTTTTATGATGATACAAATCAAAAAATATATGTAGAAATCCACTTGAATCAATCCACACGACCTTAATAAGCGAGCAAAATATTACATTTCAACATAATATTTTGCTCGCTTATTGTCTTTTCAATGTATATCAATCCCGAAAATATATATCCCGTGTGTACACTTTGTCTCTAACTGATTCAAGCTGCGATGTACACCTATTAGCCACAATAAGCTGAGCTCGCCGGCAAAACTCATCAAAATTCGTGAGTACTTCACATCCAAAAAAAGTATCTTCCAAAATTTCAGGCTCAAAAATAAGAATCTGAACACCTTTGGCACGTAGTCTCTTCATTACACCTTGAACACTTGACTGACGAAAATTATCAGAACTTGCCTTCATGACAAGGCGATAAATACCTACCACACAATGATTTCCTGACATGCCTCCTCGCCCACCACCATCGTCCTTGTAGTATCCTACCTTTTCCAATATACGTTCGGAAACAAAGTCTTTACGTGTAGCATTTGCATCTACAATTGCACCAATCAAATCACTGGGAACACTGTCATAGTTTGCACGAAGCTGTTTTGTATCCTTTGGAAGACAGTATCCACCATACCCAAATGAAGGATTATTATAGTAATTCCCTATACGTGCGTCATAACCAACACCCTCAATAATCTGGCGTGTATCCAGCCCATGAAACTCAGCGTAACTGTCTAGCTCATTAAAGAAAGCAACTCTCAGCGCAAGATATGTGTTTGAAAACAACTTTACTGCCTCTGCCTCGGTAAAACTAGCTAAAATCACCGGAGTTTCAGTTTCATACGAGCCTTGTAGTAATAAATCGGCAAAAATCTGCGCTTGGTTCATAAGATAAGAGTTTTCTAAGTCGGTACCTACTATGATACGAGAAGGATGTAAATTATCAAAAAGTGCTTTTCCTTCACGTAAAAACTCCGGAGAAAACAAAATATTTTGGCAATCAAGTTTTTTTCTCAATGAAGTAGTATACCCAACCGGTACAGTAGATTTAATCACTATGATAGCATCCGGTGCAATCGTTAAAACCTGTGTTACAACTTGCTCTACAGTACTGGTATCAAAATGATTTTCAACTGGATCATAGTCAGTAGGTGTTGCAACAATAACAAAATCCGCACCGCTACAAGCCTGACACACATCTGTTGTTGCAGTAAGATGAAGTGGCTTGTTCTTTAGAAAATCTTCTATATCAGCATCAACTACAGGAGAAACACCTTTATTAATCATATCAACTTTATTTGCCAGTATATCAACCGCTGTCACGATATTATGCTGCGCTAGCAACACCGCATTTGCAAGCCCAACATAACCTGTTCCTATTACAGTGATTTTCATGTTTCCTCCCACACACTATTTTATGTCACAGTTTACAACAATTTACCCTTTCATGAGCTCAAGGCAAAGAGCCGAAGCGTCTTGCATATCTTTAATACACAGCTGTTCTGCGGTAGTATGCACCTTTTGCATCCCAACGCCCAAGTTTATCGCCTCTATACCATTTTGGTTAAACACATTAGCATCGCTGCCACCACCACTCATCTTGGTTTGTGCTTTCAGTCCAATATTTCCGGCCGCACGGCTTACTTCTTTAATCAGTGGATGCTCGTCTGAATGGTAATACCCAAGATAACTTGTCGCTACCTCTGATTCAAATTTTGCGCCATACTTTTCACAAGCTTCTTTTATGCAGTCAAGGATATGATTTGTGTGCCCTTGCAGCTTTTTTGTATTTCTGCTTCGCACTTCAAGCTCCAACAAAACCTTTTCGGTGACTATATTTGTAGGGCCCACCGCAGTAAATGTTCCGATATTACATGTGGTCTCGAAATCCACACGAAGAAGTTTCATGCTGGCAACAGCCTCTGCCGCCACCGCAATAGCACTTATGCCTGCCTCCGGCTCAACCCCTGCATGAGCTTTCCGCCCTATCACAGTGACTGTTATCCTATTTTGTCCCGGTGCACCCGATATCACATCACAAGGCCCACCCGAAGAATCCAGCACAATACATTTTTTTGATTTTATTCTACTGTAATCAAGATTTTTTGCACCATACATGCCACTTTCTTCACGTACTGTAATTATAGCCTCAACCGTCCGATGTGATACATCCCGAGCTGATTTCATCGCATGTACTATGGCTGCTATTCCAGCTTTATCGTCACCACCAAGTACCGTTGTACCATCAGAGCGCACAAACCCATCATCACAAACTGTCGCCTTTACTTTGCGTCCCGGTACGACTGTATCCATATGTGCGCTAAACATAATAGGCTCAAGCTCAGGCTCACCTTTAAGGGTAGCATATACATTAAAGCCTGTCGTTTGAGCCACATCTTTTATTTCATCGGTGTACACATCACACCCTATTTCTTTAAAGTCCAAAACAAGCTTTTCGCCCATTTCCTTTTCATCGCCCGTCTCGCTGTCTATCGCAACATAAGAAAGAAACCTCTCAAGCAATGCTGTGTTATCTATATTATTCATCATTTCACCCATACTTTGATTTTTTGATAATTATACATATAACCGCAGAAATTTTGAATGAAATCATTTTAAAACCACCTGTGACTATATGCGTTATTTTACCATAGAAACATCACTTTGTAAATTTTTGCTTAGCATTTACGTCTTGCACCTCTTTAATAGATTTTTTACAACTTTTTATGGTATGATGTTTATAAACAGCACCTTTAATTCCATTCAAAGGAGAATATATATGCACTTTCATACAGAAATCATTGCAAGGTATGCAGAAACTGACCAAATGGGTGTGGTGCATCATTCTGTCTATCCGGTATGGTACGAGGTAGCTCGCACAGAATTTATTAAAACATTCGGCTACACATACTCGCAAATTGAAGATATGGGCCTAATGCTTCCTTTACGTGAGCTAAATTGTAAGTACCTGTTGCCTGTCAGATATGAAGATAAAATCAAAATAACAGTGGAGATTGGCAAAATTGGTGGAGCAAAGATGAGTTTTATATACAAATTGTATAATCAATGCGATGTTTTACTAAACGAAGGCATAACCGTCCACGCTTGGACAGATAAAAACTTTAAACCTGTTGCACTGAAAAAACATGCGCCAAAGCTTTACGATGCACTAACCAGCCCAAAGTAAAAACTTCATACTACGTTTTACAACCATCAAAAACAAAGCAGTAGCTTAAGCTACTGCTTTGTTTTTATCACATAGTTTATATTCACGTTTTTATCCACAATTGCCACTGTCAGTGCAAGTACTTGAACAACCACAGCTACCTGAATGTTTTCGCATACTTAAAACACGTTTTATCAAGCTCCAAAGCACCAAAGCACCAAATAACACTGCAACCACCGTCATATAAATCGGCTCTTCATGTGCATGTGTATGATAGTTTTCCACATTGAAAATACTACTCAATCTCATTGCATTTATACCGTAATCAAACAACATACCAAAGGCTATGGCGCATATAGCCGCTACTGTTAAATATATTGCAGTAACTTTTTTGCCCAAAGTTTTCGACAAAACTAACAACGACGCTATATTCGTCACCGGACCTGCAAACAAAAATACAAATGCCGCGCCGGGAGAAATGCCTTTAATCATTAGTGAAACTGCGATTGGTATTGAAGCTGTGGAACATATGTACATTGGTATGCCGATTAGAACCATAAGCACCATTGTTAAAAGTGGATTTGAAAAACTTTCGAATATACTTGCCGGCAACAACGTGCTTATAAGTGCCGCTATCAAAAGTCCTACAACAAAATGAACTGCTATTTCATCTAAAAACTCACCAAAGCCATAAGTGAATGCCAGTTTTAGCTTTTTGGCAAACGACAGTTTTTCCACTGCATCTTCTGCCACTTGTGAAGAACAGCAACTCTCAGCACCCGCTGTAGCACATGAATCCTCTGCACCACTACTGCAGCAAGAAACTTTTTCCACATCTTCTTTTGCACCACTACTGCAGCAAGAAACTTTTCCCACATCTTCTTCAGCCTCACTACAACCACAAGAAGTTTTTGATTTATCAAAATCAATATTGTCGTTTTTACAAAAAATGTTTGTCACCACACCTGAAATTATCCCCGAAAGAAACGCCGCAAGTGCCCTATAAACTGCAAAAACCGGACCTAGCATACCGTAAGTTGCAATAATACTATCCACTCCCGTTTGTGGTGTCGATGTCAAAAAACTAACCACTGAGCCTTTCGACGCCCCACTTTTGCCCAAATACATCGCTGTAGGAACAACTCCACAAGAGCAAAGCGGTAACGGCACACCGATAACAGACGCCTTAACCACTGATGCTGTGTTGTCTTTGCCTACATGTTTTAGTATAGTGTCTTTCTTTATAAACGCATGCAAAAGTCCTGTGAAAACAAGGCCTATCACAATATAAAAAGACATATCAACAAATAAATCCCATAAGTTTTCTAAATAAATCATTTTTATCCCTCTGAATGCTCAATATGTTTTAGGCCGATACTTAAAATATCCTGCACATGTTTATCATCTAGGCTATAATAAATATTATTTTTATCTTTTCGCGATTTTATCAGCTTATTCAGCTTTAATAGCTTTAGCTGGTTGGACACCCTTGGCTGAGAAACCCCCAGTAAGGTAGCAATATCTTGTACACAAATTTCATTATGTAACATCGCAAACAAAATATTAATCCTGATTGGTTCACTTAACGACTTAAATAAAAAAGATAAGTTTTCAGATATTGCTTCATCTTTTATCAGATTTATAACATTTTCAGGTGTTTGACAACAAAGCTTCATTTTAGACCTCCTTGCTTGTATTTATATCAAGATATCATTATGTAATAACTTTATTATATTTATCAATCATAAATTGTCAATAGCAATTTTCCTATTTTACCAAGCAGGTATCGTTTTGATACCGGTATCTTGAAATATCGTACTTGTTTTTTCTCTTGTACGGGTTTATTCTTAATATAAGAATGTCACATGAAATTTTTGTACGACAAATCATAAAATTTTAGACTATTAAATTGTCTCGGAGGGCACAAATGACTATAAAAGAAATTTATGAAAAATTTGATAAAGTAGGATGTTTGTCGTTTACTACCGTTGATGAAAATGGTGTGCCCGAATCAAGAATTGCTCATTTGAGGGCGTTTGACGAGGATGGTATATATTTTATGACTATGTTCACAAAAGATTTTTACACTCATATAAAACAAAACGGAAAATTATCTATTTGTGGGCTAAATGCAAAAACTCAAGTCGAACATGATGAAAATGGCTTTCCTGTCTTCGAGGGTGGCTACGCCATACGCATGACCGGCAACGTATCGGAAGTATCAATAGACGAAATCAAGGCCAAAAACAATCCGATATTTGATTTTTGTATCAAAGATAAAGAAACATATGAAGCAATGGTCGTATTTTGTATCACTGATGGTTATGGGGATATTTTCGATTATGATTTTGAAAAAATCAACCGTGAGAACAAATTGCAAAGAGAATATTTTTCATTTAACGGTGCATGCAAAAAATATAAAGGCTTAAAAATCGATGAAGAAAAATGCATATCGTGCGGTGTATGTAAGAAAAAATGTTCTTTCCTTGCTATTTTAGAGAGTGATGATACTTACTCTATAGATATCTATCGTTGTGATGAATGTGGGGATTGCTACATAAACTGTCCTGTAAAAGCTATTTCTTACAGAGGTGAAAGCGCCTAAAAGTTACAGGATAATCATATATACCAGTCCACTTTTCACTATATTCATTTAAAATAGTTCACAAAACTAAAAGCCCCCGGACTACCAGGGGTTTTTGTGGTTTTAAAACATATCGCAAGTCTTCTTACATACACTATTTTTAGGCGTGTGTTTATTCCTGATTTTCATCAGCAAACAAATACCTATAATAATCCATCATTATTATTTTTTCATTATAATTGGCAACTTGCTGCAGCCGATTAAATATTTCTGTGGCATAGTAATAGTCTGTATCGCTGTCGTCATTCGGATACCATTCATCAAAAAGAGCGCTATACCGTCCCTCATCGGTAATGAAGCTTTGATTGGAAAACAAAGCCAGGCCGGCTTCATCGCTTAAAATATCCCTGCCACTAAGCAACCTTGAGTCATAGTCGGCACCAAATAAATTTAGCAGTGTTGGCAAAATATCTACCGAGCTACTCACCTTATCTACATATATCGGCTCCTCCATGTCGCCACTCCAAATAATAAGCGGGCTCCGATGAAGTTCAAACTCATCCGGCATACTGCCGTGGAACTCTGCCAAAGTTTCTTCGCTTAATCCGTATGGATAATGATCTGAGGATATGCATATAACGGTATTTTCCAGCTCTCCTGCCGCTTTTAGCTCGTCTAAAATATACCCCAGTGCATTATCAAGCTCTATCTGACACGCTATATATGCTTTCGCCTCTTCACTCATGTCAAGGCTTTCCACTGTATCGCGATTTTTTGTCGCCATGGAATTACCCTCAAACGTATAATACATGTGTCCGCTTATTGTCATGTAATACAAATGAAAAGGTGCATCGCTTTCAAGCGCTGACGGGATAGTAAGCTCCATCATTTCAAGATCAGATTCAGGCCACGTTTCGCTGACATCCAGACCATTTCCCAGCCCATAATAATCATACCCCATGTTTGGGTGGGTCAGGTCTCTATCGTAATAGTCGTAATAATGGTTGTGATAAGCAGTGGTCTCATACCCTTCTTGCGCAAGGATATTTCCCATGGTAAATGGTAATAAATTATCGGAAGACTCATAAAATGCTCTTGTATAATTTAGTGGATATAAGCCATTTGTGGCAACAAATTCACCGTCGTTTGTGCTATTCCACCAAAGAGGATTGTAAAAGTTTTCAAATACAAACCCTTGGCTTGCAAGCTTATGAAGGTTTGGGGTATACTCTTCATTCACCGCATATTGCCACAAACCCTCGGCAGTTATAAATATAAGATTTTTGCCTTCAAACATTCCTGTATATTCGTTTTTCAGTGTTGGCTCTTGCTGAGAAAAATACATATGCATGTTTTTTATCACAGAGTCATCCTCGAGTTCTACAAGCGCTTCAAAGTCAATCGGAAGAATATTTGCGTCGTAATCAATAGCTTTGGCTTCTTGTGATGACACGCTTTCTTCCGGCTGTGACGACGTAATTTGTGAAACATCACTGTCCACCTCTAGCGCCTCATTTTCAAAAATCAACTGATTCATACTTAAACGAACAGTGGTAATATTCCCAAAGTTTCTCATGGAAAGTTCCGGTGAAAAAGCATCGGTATATATAGACTTAGGGCTAAGAATCCCTTGACTATAGCCGTAAACCATCGATACAGCAAAAATTTGTGTTACCACAAACAAGCTTGCATACAACATCAATAGTTTAAAATTTATTATGCTGAAAAACTCTGAAGTTTGTCCGGTTTTTTCCATCGCACGAAAAAAATGTACAACCAAAAAAATAAACGGCAAAAAAATAAGTACTGTATACGGCAGCACAGTTATAAACGCATAAATGGCATCACCTAAAAAAGAAGACACCACATCATCTGCCATGTTAAGCTTATCAGGCATTAGAAAAGCTTTAAAAACAGTATAGTAAATCAGCTGTGCCATATAAAAAAATCCGAGTAAAAATATAATACCTGAAAACACTATCTTGTTGACTTTTTCATCATATAACGACGATAAGACACACAATATACAAGCAACCGGTAATGTAAATAGGACAACAAAAATAAAACCAATATCAAAAACTATCCCAAAACAATAATATTTCAGTAAAAGTTCCATCCACAGCACAGATACTATTATAAACAACAACCTAAAATCATGTAGCAAAATTTTTGCAAACTTCTTCATAAAATCTACCTTGATACTCACACTTCACTTTTAAGCAAGTGACAAACAGTCGACCCCAGTTCATTTTCACATTTTGTGAAACCGACTATGTTTATTCGTGTTGATCTTCATGTGCAGCTAAAGCTTTATAGCAACATCTCAACACTGTTACACTTTATATAGCATACTTATATTAACATACACTTGATATATAATGCATTTACGAAATCATTACAACTGCTAATTTGTTACAACTGTTATAGCATTTATCTGCCGTATATACGGGCGCTACTTGTTGACATGAGCGCTATTTTTTTAATACAATAAACTTCGAAAAGAAACATTCTGTTATTTAAATACGGAGGGACAAATAATTGCAAAACCAACCAGGCTTAACAAAAATAGATGTAATTTCCGGGTTTTTAGGCGCAGGAAAAACAACATTAATCAAAAAAATAATATCAAACCTTGGTAAAAACGAAAAAATAGTATTAATCGAAAATGAATTTGGAAAAATAGGGATTGATAAAAGCTTTGTTCAAGATACCGGTATTGAAATCAAAGAATTATTTTCAGGATGCATCTGCTGTACCCTTATTGGAGATTTTACCAAAGCAATAAGTGAATTGATTGAATCACATTCACCGGATCGCATATTGATTGAGCCATCCGGAATAGTGAAACTTTCAGCTTTTTTAGCGGATTTAAACAATAAAGATTATTTCAAAAACATACAGATAAATCATTGTGTCACAATCGTTGATGCGTCCAAATTCCATAAATTCATCACAGCATTCGGTGATTTTTATAAAGATCAAATCGAAAATGCAGACTCATTAATTTTGCGTGCTGGAAACACTGATGATGAAACAAAAAAGTGTTATGAAATGATACATGAGCTAAACCCTGACGCCACTATCATTCAAACTTCATGGGATGAAATTGATTTCAGCAACCTGCTTAATCAATGCGCTGAAAGCCATATTGACGATGATGGTAATCCGTGTACATGTTGCCACGGACACCACCATCACACTCCCAAACATGATCATGATTTATTTAGCAACGTGGGTTTTGAGGTGGCAAAGCTCTTTAAAAAAGAAGACTTGCAAGCAATATTAAACACACTTTGCAATGATGTGAAATATGATAATGTCATCAGAGCAAAAGGCATAGTAGCATCTAAAAACGGTAAAGGTTATCAGTTCGACTATACTAAAGGCGAATATGAAATTCGCGATTGCAGCTTACCGGAATCCACACAAGTTTGTGTTATCGGCACTGAAGTCAAAGAAAAAGTTGTCATGCCTCTGTTTAAGTAAATCTTCAACACTCGCTTATTTGCCTAAGGCACGAAACTTAAAAGGTGTTGTTCCCACTTCTTTTTTGAACAGCTTTGTAAAATAGCTTTGGTCGTCAATCCCCACAGCCAGAGCGATGTCGATAAGTTTCAGATCTGAATAAAGTAGCAATTCTTTACTTTTTTTAATACGCAAAGCATTTAAAAAAGTATTGAAAGACTGTCCTATTTCCTTTTTAAAAACACGACTAAAATACGACGGAGAAAGAAACACCTTTTTTGCCATTTGTTCAAGGGTGATTTTTTCGTAAAAGTTTGTTTGCATATATCTCACCGCTGAATAAATAGTATTTGTGTGCTTAATATTTACAAAGTCAAACAATTGGCTCATAAACTTGTTAAGCACTACAGATAGCCATGATGCCAATTCGTCCGGAGTGTGTAAACTTGGTATAATTTGCAAATATTCGTGTGTAAGCATAAGGCAATGTTCAGGGTCAGCACCATTTCGAATACTTGTCCTTGAAATAAGAACAAGTAACTCATATACACGAGACTTTATAACAGTCAAATCGTTACCCGTAGAGAAAAATATATATCCAAATAGCTCGTTTAAATTTTTTTGTGCACTGGTTTTATCCGCTTTGGCAAGTGCATCCAAAAGTTTGTTTTCAACATCAAACGGATATGCAGGCATACTTTCAAAACCTTTTAAACTATGAATATACGACGATATATTTTGCTGTATATCGTTTGATTTTTTGCGCTCCAAAAGCTTATTTGCTTCGCTGATATCGTTCAAAAAAGATGTTATCATGAATAGCATAGTAGCAAGCGACTCCACTTTTTTTGGTGCCACATATGGGATTTTTTGCAAATATTCCAGGATCATCGGCATCTTTTCTTTTGGCGACTTTATTATCTCGCCCAAGTCAATATCTATATACTCTTGCCTGTCCACCATCAAAAATGGGCCTACCGTCATTTGTGCCACTGCTTTATTCATAGCGATAACAGGCGAAGTAAAGCATGTGAAACCCATAGGACAAAAATAAATGTATTTGCCGCCAAAACGTGCAGCTTCACCTAAACTGTATTGTTGTGTTTTTTCGCAAGTAGCATAGCTCAGCCCGCCAATGGTACACATCTGACAAGAAGTTACTGACAAGCTATTGGTATATATCAGCTCACCATCAACAGTAGATACAGAACAGCCAAGGTCTGTAACACTTGAAAATGTATTGGCGCATTCTATGGCTAGCGTTCGGTTGAAATCATGTGTTGGCACAATAAACTCTCCTATACTACGATGTATATGCGGTGTCTCTGCTCTTAGTCTGACATAATATTACTGCAATGTAAATATGAAATATAATTTTTTTGTATTTTTTTAACATGACAAAATATTTATAAAATTGTATGTTTATTACCAGTTTTTAAAAAATAAATACTTATAATAAAATCAAATATTAGCATGTCGTTCATATTTAAACGTAACAGTTATTTAAAGGAGTAGAAAAATGAGTATTCTATTGGAAATCTCTGAAAAACTGCAAAAAGGCAAGGCAAAAGATGTAAAACTACTGGTGGAACAAGCTATTGAAGACGGCCTGGGCGCAAAAGAAATTTTAGATAATGGATTGCTGGCAGGCATGAGTATTATCGGTGAAAAATTCAAAAATAATGAAGTGTATGTTCCGGAGGTACTTGTTGCAGCACGTGCCATGAATATGGGCGCCGCGGTGCTTAAACCTTTGCTTACCGATGCCGGCGTACAGGCAAGTGGTAAAGTATGCCTTGGTACAGTTAAAGGCGACCTGCATGATATCGGCAAAAACCTTGTGAAAATGATGATGGAGGGTAAAGGTCTTGAAGTAATAGATCTTGGAACAGATGTTCCGCCCGAAAAGTTTATAGAAACCGCTATCAATGAAAATTGCCAAATTATTGCATGTTCGGCGCTACTCACCACTACCATGGATATGATGGAAACAGTGGTGGAAAAAGCCAAAGAGGCAGGCGTTTACGGTAAGATCAAAATCATGATTGGCGGAGCACCTGTTAGCCAAAATTTCTGTGAGAAAATCGGAGCAGACAGCTATACTCCCGATGCAGCTACTGCTGCTGAAACCGCTGTGGCACTTTGTAGCGCATAAAGTATATATAAACTAATAAAAGAGGTGCAAAATGTCAAAAGAATTATTATTTAAGACTTTAAGGGGCGAAGAAACTGAGCGTGCACCATGGGTACCATTTGCCGGCATACATGCAGGTGCTTTGATTGGTGTAGATGCCACAGAAGTACTTTTAGATGAAGAAAAGCTAATAGAATCTCTTTTGGCTGTAAATCGCTTGTACAAACCTGATGGCCAACCTGTTGTTTTTGACTTGCAATTAGAAGCTGAAATTTTGGGTTGTGAGCTTGTATGGGCAAAAGACGGCCCTCCTTCAGTGGCTTCACATCCTTTGGCTGATACCATGAGCGTACCTTGTGAGTGCACTTTACCAAAAGAAAGCGACGGGCGTATGCCGCTTGTGCTATCGGCTATGCGCCGAATGAAAGCCGAAGTTGGCGACACCACTGCGCTGTATGGCCTTATCACAGGACCATTTACTCTAGCGTCACATTTACGTGGAAACGATATTTTCATGGACATGTATGACGATGAAGACTATGTGGATGAGCTTTTGGATTTTTGTAAAAAAGCAGCTATATGCATGAGTGACATGATGATAGAAGCCGGTATGGACGTAATAGCAGTGGTGGATCCGCTTGTTTCTCAAATATCTGCAGATCATTTCACGCAATTTTTATCAAAACCATTTTCGGAACTATTTTCACACATAAACAAAAAAGCGTTTTCTTCATTTTTTGTTTGTGGCGATGCTACTCGTAACATGGCTGTTATGTGCGAGTGTGGCCCACATTCTGTATCCATTGACGAAAATGTGGACATGGTGGCAGCAAAAGCAATCACCGATAAATATGACGTGGTAATAGGTGGTAATATTCCGCTTACATCTGTGATGCTTCATGGTAGCCAACAAGATAACATGAAAGCTGTTGTGGATTTGATTGATAGTGTAAACAGTAAAAAGAATTTTATTGTTGCCCCGGGTTGTGATATGCCATATGCAGTGCCTATCGAAAATACTATCGCTGTGGCACAAGCTGCACTGGATGTAAATGCTGTGCGTGAAATGGTGAAAAATTATCAAAGTGCAGGTTTTGACCTGGATGCCGTCGTTTTGCCCCATTATGAAAACCTGGAAAAACCATTTTTAGAAGTGTTCACATTGGATTCTGCTACGTGTGCCGCTTGCACATATATGATGGGTGCGGCCGAGGTTGCCAAAGGTAAATACGGCGATAAAATTGATATGGTAGAATATAAATTCACACAAAAAGAAAACATTGCACGTTGTATGAAAATGGGTGTTAAAAACTTGCCGTCTATATACATAAACGGAAAGCTAAAGTTTGCCTCTATTATTCCAAGCAAAGAAGAACTGGATGCCGCATTGGAAGAAGTTATGTAACCAAACAGCTAAGCGACTTTCATAAATAATATACGTAACATTTAGCCTTTTCCTCGTTTGTGACGGAGAAAAGGCTAAATGTACTATATATTGAAAATTCATATTAAGTACAATAGGAGTATTTTACAGTGAAGCTATATTTAATCACAGGGTTTCTCGGTGCCGGAAAAACTACGTTTTTAAAAAACTTTTTACAACTTTTTGAGACACAAAAAGTTTATGTGATTATAAATGAGTTTGGTCGTGAAGGTGTGGATGGCACATTGATTTCTGAAATGAGCGCACACATAGCAGAGATAAACAACGGCTCGATTTTCTGCGCATGCAGACTTGATAAATTTGAAGAAGAACTGAACCATATCATAAAGCATCACGGTGATACTGATGTGATAATTGTAGAAGCTTCCGGTTTAAGCGAGCCCGGGAATATTCATAAACTAATGCAAACAAACGGCTTTGAAAGTATTTCATATTGTGGTAGCATTTGTCTTATTGATGCTGTTCGTTTTGAGAAAGTGAAAACAACCGCACGAATGGTGCCAAAACAAATAAAAGTTTCTTCTTTAGGGCTTATCAATAAATCTGATCTTGTTAGCGAGGAAAAAACACAAATAATAAAGCAAGATGTGCTGTCTTTAAACCCCGCTATTAATTTGGAATGCACCAGTTTTGGCGCCATAGACCCTAAGTGGCTAGATTTTGTAAGCCCCAGCCTTGATATCGAATCAGCATTAAACACAAAAGATATCACCCTGCAAAAAGCTACAATTACCATCCCCCATACCATGAGCTATACAGCGCTTATGTCGTTATTGCAAATGATATCAGAAGATACTTATCGTATTAAAGGGTTTGTATATTTAGATAACCGGGCATATTTGGTGGATTGTGTAAGTAGCATGGTGAACTGCTCGCCATATAAAGAAAAAACTGTCAACGAGAATAAACTCACCGTACTGGCAGGCAGCGGCATGTCTTTACGAAATATACTGAAAGAAGCACATGGCTGGTATCCTGATATCGATATATCATTTTAAGCTTATCATACACAAAACACTATTTTGTACTATCTAAAGGAGGGAGCCTCTTGTATAATAAAATAATGGAGGCAATTAAAACCCTTGGCGCTCAAAACATGGGTTGGGAAGACGAAGGTCAATTCACCGGCGAAAT
>CAYIZZ010000027.1:0-21383 GCA_964367945.1 uncultured Oscillospiraceae bacterium
TACAGGATGCGGCACGTTTATAATTATATTAAGCTTTAGGTCCGTTTTTGAAAATATCAAGTAGTAACGAGGCAAACTTGTCGGGATCGCCGCTAAATGCGAACCAGCAGTTGCGTTCTTCGGGATAATAGCGCGGATCAATGATAGTTTGACCTTCGCCGAAATCAGCAAGACCGATGTCCATGTGGACGTGTTGTACATCTTTTAATACGGTGGGATCTAAAAGATAGCACAAAGCTAAAGCATCGTGTACAGCGGCTGCATCAGGAACAGCCAAAGGCTGCATGTGAGTATGCACGAAAATGCGTTGCTCCACAAGAGCTGCGGCGAACTCGCCAGCAACTGTGCCAAGAGCACGGAAGTCATCACAGTTAGCTTTTGTGAGGTATGCGGCATGAGTGGCATCCAGCGGTACCCATGTGATTTTAGCACCACTTTGTAGTACCCATAAGGCAGCTTCGGGATCAAAGAAAATATTGAACTCGGAGCAAGAAGTGGAGTTTGATTCACGGCATGCACCACCCATGATGACAATCTCTTCAATGTTTTTAACAATGGTGGGATCGATCATCAAAGCAACAGCTAGGTTTGTAAGTGGACCTACAGGCACCAGTGTAACAGGCTCTGTTGCGTTGCGAAGATATTCCACATAAAACATTGGAGCGGGCATTTCTTCAGGTTGCAGACTGGTTTTTGGCAAGTCAAGATATTCTTCGTGCATTTGCACTAGTTTTCCGTCAATCACAACATGGCCACGTGTGGTAGAGGGCAGACGATTGTCCACAAGACCTTTCACAATAGGTTTCGGGCCACCACGATACACAGGTACGTCTGCACCCATAGCTTCCACTACACGCAGGGTGTTTTCAGTGGTTTTTTCAATGGGTTTGTTACCGGCTACAGTGCACACTGCTACAAGGTCGATTTCAGGAGACAAAATAGCCGCCATTAACGCTACTGCATCATCACTACCGGTATCTACATCTAATATAATTTTTTTAGCCATAGTATAATATCCTCCTCAGGTTGTTGAATTAAACACTAATAAGAGTTTGATCCAAAATAAAATACGTCAAATATAGATATTATTCTTCGTAATATGCCAACATATTGTCCATGGCGCTTAAAAAGGCTTTTTTATCAATATTTGTTAGTGCAAATACATTTTTGTCGGTGGGAATATGATGGCGTAAATCAGCCACAGTTCGTGCATACATTGGTCCCGGAGTGGTTTCACAGTGTATGCACAGTTTTTCACCGGTAGCGTCATTTTCTTGCAGTGCAGCTACCATTGCAGCAGCATCATGGATAACAAGACCGGTTTCGCCACTTCTGTTTTGGCTTTGTTTATATGTACCAAACATGTCGCGTAGTACACGCCATAATTTTGTCCTGCGACTAAAGGTATAGTTCCATTCTTCAGTAGTCATACGGGTGGTTTCAGTGGCGTTCAGACCCGCCATAACAATGTTTGCACCGCTACGGAATACAATCTCACACGCATGAGGGTCGTGCATGATATTTGCTTCACCAAAAGTGAAGGCGTTACCATTATCAAGGCTACCGCCCATAATGACGATTTTGTCAAGATAATTTGGTAAATCATCATATTTCAGTAGTGCTAAAGCTAGATTGCTAAGTGGGCCTAAAGTGACGATAGTAAGCTTTCCTGCTTTTTTAGCTTCCTGATACATAACATCCCATGCATAAGTATCATCTGCTTTTTTAGAAGCTACAGGGAATGTTGCATCGCCTACTCCGGTGGGTCCGTGGAATACACCCATCTCGCCCGGCTCTAAAAGTAAGGGCGCAGCACGTCCTTTTGCAACACGTGTGTCCAGGCCCATAAGCTCGGTGAGATTTAGCACGTTTTGAGTGGTATTATCTACCGTAGCTGTGCCATAAACAGTAGTGATAGCCACAATTTCAACATCGGGCATACTACCTGCATATAAAATAGCAACGGAATCATCAATGCCGGCATCGGTGTCAATCAGTAGTTTTCTCATTGTGTACTCCTCCTTTCGCTTACGGTTTTACAAGCATCCAGCAGGGTCTGCAAAAATGCAGGTCTGTCTACATCCAGCGCAAAGGTGCCGTTGTATGGATAACTTCGGCGTGGCTCGGTGCGCAAATCTACAGATACACCACCACGTGTGAAGTGACCGATAAGATCAACTTCCATGCGACACTGTTCATACTTGAATAGTCGCGGTTGCACAAGTCCCAATACAGCGCATGAATCATGCATGGGACAACCATCAAGCCCAACGGTATCCACATAATGTATAGAGAAAAAGTCTAAAAGTTCTGCCACGAAGTCGGCGATGGGGTTGCCCTGGTTGCGGAAAAGCTCAAACTCTTCTTTTAGTATAAGAGCCTTGTGGGTGACATCAAGACCATAAAGGTCTACGGGAATGCCACTTTCCATTAAAACATGGGCACTTTCAGGGTCTTGCCACACATTAAACTCAGCCACAGGGGAACGGTTGCCTATTGCAAAACCGCCACCCATGAAAGAAATTAGATTGATTTTTTCTTTTAAATGTGGATAGCTAAGAAGGAAAATAGCGACGTTTGTGGCAGGGCCAGTAACGATAAGAGTAACAGGTACATCGCTTTCCTCTACCACTTTTGCCATCATATCCCATGCTTTAAGGGGTGATGCTTTGACGGGGGATGTCGCAAGCACCGGGCCGTCCATACCGCTTTTTCCATGCACGTGAGTGCCCGGATCTGTGTCTATCATCATAGGCTTTTTTGCGCCGGAGGCAACAGGAATATCACTGCGTCCACAAAGCGCTAAAATATTTAGCGCATTTTGTGTGGTGTTTTCAAGCGTGGAATTTCCGCATACGCAGGTGACAGCTTTGATATCTATCGAATCGCTAGCCAATGCAGCTATTAGCGCGATAGCATCATCATGTCCCGGATCACAATCAAAAATAACAGGAAATTTTCCCATATTTGTGTTCTCCTTTTTCATATCTGGAGTTTATTTTTTGGATACTTTTTTGCTAATACGAATACTCATCAAGCAAAGCCCGACAAGGGTGACAGCATAAGGAAGCATGTTGGCCAATTGGCTGGGCATACGATAACTTTGTGCTACGTTACCTACAGCTGTGGCACCACCGAAGACCAATGTCCAAAGCATGGTGAACAGCGGATGGCCTCCGCCAAGGTTTTGTGCAGCAATACCGATAAAACCACGGCCGGCAATCATGTCACGGGTGAATGAAGACAGATAACCCATTGTCATGAATATACCACCAAAAGATGCTAGCATACCTGAAATCATTAGTGCGGTGAATTTAGTGCGAATAACATTTACACCAAGACTTTGTGCGGCATGTGGGTTTTCACCAACACTGCGAATACGCATGCCAAGTGGTGTTTTAAAGATGAATAAATACACCACAATAACCGACAAGAATGAAATGTAGGTAAGAACATTGTGCCCTGAAAAGATATCACCCAGTACAGGAATATCCTGTAAAATTGGGATATCTATGTTTGGGAAAGTTAGTGACGGTAAAGCATTTGTATTAGCTTTTGAATCAGTAAGCAAATACATTAAATATATAGTTCCGCTACTACCTAACATATTAAGTGCCAAACCTACAAGCATAGTTTTAGTGTTTAGAACCAATACGAAGTAGGCAAAAATGGCTGCAACGGCCATACCACTTAAAAGACCTATAGCAAGACCACCAAGCAAACTTTGGGTATAAGCACTACCAATAACGCCACCTAAAGCGGCAAACAACATCATACCTTCGTATGCAATACACAGTACGTCAGCTTTTGCACCAATAACAGCAGCCATGGCAACAAATAATAGCGGGGTGCTCATACGCAAAATGGCATTAATAAAATCAACGGAAAAAATATAGGCAATAAGTCCTTCCATTTTTTAGCCCTCCTTTTCCGCAAGTGCAGATTTTTGAGATGCTTTTACAATAGAGCGATGCTCCCAACCGGACAAGAAGCTTTCTGCAGCAACAAATATTATTACAACAGCTTGGATGATACCAACCACTTCAGTAGGAACATCAGAAGTACGGCTAAGCACGTCAGCGCTCATACGAATGTAAGCTAAGAATAAAACTGCAAAAGGTACGTTTCTTGGGTTGTTGCGGCTAAGCACAGCAATCATAACACCGTCCCAACCATGGCCGGTAAGACCTGTGTATTTGAAACGATTGTACATGCCGAGTACTTCAATAGCGCCACCGGAGCCAGCAATAAAACCTGCAAGAAGCTGAATGCCAATGATGGCTGCGCCAACTTTCATGCCGGAATATTTAGCAAAGTTACGGTTTTGACCTATCATGCGAATGCTATAACCAAATGAGCTTTTGTACATTAATATATAACCACCGACAACCACCAAAATACCTATAAGAAGGCCAATGGTGATGTTGGCACCGCGGAACACGCTGGGCAAAAGAGCACTTTCAGAAAATTCGAAAGAAGCCTCGTAGCCGGCAGCAGGATCACGGAATTTGTTCAAGATAAAATACAGGCCTAAGTAAAGAGCCACATAGTTTATCATAAGCGAAGAAACAACTGTTAAAACGCCGAGTTTTACGTGCATTATGGCTGGAATACCACAAATGACAGCACCTGAAAGTCCGGCAAGCAGTATGCATATTATGGGATGAATTCCGGCGGGAATGCCTACTTGGATAGCAATGGGAGTACATACAAAAGCACCCATAAAAAACGCGCCTTCGGCCGAAAGATTTATCTGGCCGCAAGAATACATAAGGCAAACGGCAACACCGGTGAAAAGTAGCGGAATACACTTTTCAATCATCAGTAAGAATCTATCAAAACTAGTGAGTGGCCCGAACAAAAAGCTGAACATATCTGTAGCGGGTTGGCTTGACACACTTACAATCAAGATAAATGCAATAACTAGCGAAATCATCACCGCGATGGTGGTACGCAAAACATTAAAACGTTTCTCGATTTGTAAAGTGGGTGAGATGGCATTTCTTTTAAACATGTTATAGCACCCCCTTTATTTCTTCGGATGATTGCTTTTTAACACCAAGCATATATTCACCCAATATTTCTTCGTTTACTTGTGAGACGTCTGGGAAATAAGCCACAACTTGCCCATCATACATGACGATGATAGAGTCGCTAACAGTGAGCACTTCAGACAAATCGGCAGAAATAAGAAGTACACCTGCATTTATTTCATCACGTAAATCAATAAGCTTTGTTCGGATCAGTTCAGTAGCACCAACATCAATACCCCTAGTAGGATGACTGGCAAGTACCATTTTGGGGTTAGAGGAAAATTCACGTGCAGCAACAACTTTTTGTATGTTACCACCGGAAAGAGTGCGTACTTCGGCCTCAGGACTGTCACACTTGACAGCAAAATCTTTTACATAGCCTTCGACAATTTTACGAACTTCTTTTTGGCGGATAAGGCCGTTTTTCTGATATTCAGGCTTGTAATATCGTTCAGCAAGAATATTTTCAGTGACAGATGCAGTAGCTGAAGCACCATACACCATGCGGTCTTCGTGAACCAGTGATGCACCATGCTCGCGGATTTGACGAATGGTTTTGCCACGGATACTCATACCATCCAGCACAATATCACCATCTTGTAAAGGAACAAGACCCGAAATCAGCTCGGAAAGTTCAGCTTGGCCGTTTCCTTCAACACCGGCGATGCCTAAAATCTCGCCTTTGCGTAATGTGAAAGATAAATTGTCCAAAACAAGAGCGCCAAAATTATCACGATGGCTAACGTTTTTAATTTGAAGCACAGGTTCTGCGGGTTTTGCAGGCTCTTTATCGATGGTGGAAAATACTTCTCGACCAACCATCATGCGGGCGATATCACTTTCGTTTACGTCTTCGATGTTTGCTGTTCCTACTGTGCGACCCCTGCGCAGTACAGTGATTCGATCACAAATGGACTTTACCTCATTTAATTTGTGAGAAATGAAAATGATGGTGTGTCCTGAGTCGCGTAAATTTTTCAGTTGTACGAAAAGTTCTTTTGTTTCTTGTGGTGTTAAAACTGCAGTAGGTTCGTCTAAAAGCAATATTTTAGCACCACGAAGCAATATTTTCAAAATCTCTACACGCTGTTTATACCCAACAGAAAGATCTTTTATCTTTTTTTCGGGATCGATGGAGAGATCATATTTTTCACTAATTTCTTTTGTCATGCGTACAGCTTTTTTATAATCAAAAAAGACACCGCTTTTTTTGGGCTCAGTACCAAGTACCATGTTTTCGGCAACAGATAAAGAATCAACAAGCATAAAATGCTGATGAACCATACCTATACCATAATCAAGTGCTTTCAAGGGGCTCTCGATGTTTACTTCTTCCCCTGCAAGTAAGATCTTACCCTCTTCGGGTGGTTCCTGCCCAAACAATACCTTCATCAGTGTAGTTTTACCTGCACCGTTTTCTCCCACAAGTCCATGAATTTCACCTTTGCGCACTGAAAACATTATGTCTTTGTTAGCAATGAATCCGTTGGGATAGATTTTAGTGATGTTTTGCATGGAAAGAACGTCTTCCCCCAAAGGTAATGCTTCCATAGCCTTTGTTTTTTCCATAAATGCCTCCCAAATAATATCGACATTTCAAAAGTTTATATAAATACATATATAGCTTTTTAAAACAACTTACAAATAAAGTGGGGGACACCAACCTTTCGTTTTGGAAAGGATGCAGTGTCCCCCCTGTTTCATCAATTATTTCACTAACTTGTTAAAACAGTGAACTTTTTAAATCAGTAGATTAAGATGTAGCTTCTGCTTTAGCTTTCATATCATCAATAAAAGCTTGATCAGCGCCGATAGCAGTACCAACTTCGATATTGCCGTCGATAACATCTTGAGTGATAACGTTTACTTCGTCTTGAACTTCTTGAGGAACGATAGCTTGATAGAACTCGTTATCTGCCAAACGCATACCGCCTTCGGCTACACCAGCAAAGGAGTGTGTGCCCCATTCGATGGTACCTTCTTGATAATCCATCATCAAGTCATAGATAAGTGTGCGCAAGTCTTTCAAAACGCTGGTCATAACCCAAGCAGCAGTTTCAGGATCGTTAGCTTTTAGGCTTTCTGCCAAGTCCCAGTCAACGCCGATAGCGTAGTTTTGGTTTTCAGCAGCAGCTTCAGCTACGCCCAAGGAAGCAGAACCGCAAACAGCGTATACGATGTCAGCGCCTTGTTGGTATTGAGCAAGTGTAAGCTCTTTAGCTTTAGCAGTATCAGAGAAATCGCCGATGAAGGAGAATTTCACTTGAACTTCGGGATCTACATATTTTGCGCCATCAACATAACCGGTCAAGAAGTCAAGGATAGCAGTGTTTTCCATGCCACCAACAAAACCGATAACTTTTTCATCGTTGATGCCTTCGATGCCAGATTGTTGAGTCATCAAAGCTGCCAAAGCGCCGGCCAAGAAAGAACCTTCGTTTTGTAGAGCTTGGATGGATTTTACGTTGTCAAGACCTTGTACTTCGATATCAAAAGCGATGTACATTTGCTCTGGGAACTCAGCAGCAGCTGATTCTAGAGCTTCGGCCATGTTGTAAAAACCGGAAGCAACAATGTCAAAGTCGCCGTTGGAAACTTCCATCATGGTGCTTTCGTTCAAAGCGGCGTCATATGCAAGCTCGATAGCTTGAACAGTGCCACCAAATTCGGAAGTGTAGTCGGTAAGAGCAGCTTGAACCATGTCAGACAGGCCCATATCGCCAAGGTTACCGGCAACAACGTGAGCAATGGCAATGCCATCTTCAGCAGCAGCTTCGCTAGCAGGAGCAGAAGCGTCAGCAGCAGGAGTGGAAGTAGCTTCGGTACCGCCACAAGCGGCCAATGCTGCTACCAATGTGCAAACAAGTAGTAAAGCAAGTAGTTTTTTCATCAAATAGTCCTCCTAAAAATTTTGGTCGTGCAAATTTTCCTGCGGTATCTATATTAAATGTAGAAAAGCATATAGCCAGTCTACAAAAGCAGGCCATTAACTAACATAAAGACATGGTGCTTTCACGTACAAGTAAGGTGGGCTCGAAAAAATATTGTTTTTGCGGTGGAGATTTTCCGTCCATCAAGTTGAGAAGCAAATGTGCTGTACAAGTGGCTATTTCGTCTACAGGTTGGCGCACAGTAGTGACGGCCGGCTCAATTAAATCAGAAAAAGGTAGATCATCATATCCCAAAATGGATATATCCTGAGGTATACGAAGATTACGTCTTCTAATGTCACGATATAAACCTAAAGCCATGGTATCATTAAAAGTGAACACTGCAGTAGCGCCGGCAGATAAAAATTTATCCATGGCCTTTTGCTCATTTCCTAAGTGAAAATCACCTTCAAAAATCAGTTGATCATCATATTCGATACCAGCTTCGTTTAAAGCTGATTTATACCCTTCAATACGCTCGATGCAAGAAGAAATGTGTAAAGGACCTGTCATACAAGCAATGCGTCGATGCCCAAGGCCCAGAAGATAAGAAGTGGACATATAGCCACCTTTTACGTGATCTGCACTAACAGCATGGATATTGTCGTTAGGAATAGAACGACACATAATAACAAGCGGGATAGGACTATTCAAGGCAAAGTCCATACTTTTAGCTTCTTCGCTGGTTTTGGGTTTAGAACTTTCAACATAAATGATTCCGTCAACTTGTCTATCCATAAACATCTGCAAAGCATTTATAGCACGCACAGAATCATTTGCAGTATTTGCCAAAATAAGAGAATATCCAGCGTGATTGATAATAGTGTCTATTATTCGAAGTAAAGAAGCAAAATATAAATTTGAACTATCGGGCAAAATAATACCCACAACGTTTGTACGTTTTGTGACCATACCAA
This sequence comes from uncultured Oscillospiraceae bacterium, assembly GCA_964367945.1. Classification (GTDB taxonomy): domain Bacteria; phylum Bacillota; class Clostridia; order Oscillospirales; family Ruminococcaceae; genus JAAYCI01. The sequence continues at coordinate 8,881 of CAYIZZ010000027.1, forward strand.
CAGCCAGCTGATTCGGTCTATAGTTTAGCTCCTTTGCAGCTAACAATACGCGCTGTTTGGTTTGTGAAGAGATGCTTGATTTTTTGCCATTTAACACCAATGAAACAGCAGTAATAGAGCAACCGGCTTTTTTTGCTACATCATGTATGGTAATGCGTGGCATATCATGCAACCTCCTCGCCATTCAAATGATACTGTTTATCTTGTGAACAGCATACCAGATAAAAGGTTTTATTTGAGTAAAATATAACGCACAATTCAGATTATGTCAAATCTGTGAAAATGGTGATATTTGTCAATCTATCAATGTGGAAACTAATAATATTAGGTAAAATTGCCAAAACCCATGTCATCTTCACCAATAAAGTAGGTCGGAAATTAGTACTTTAACTAGTAAAATGTTTTACTTTTGCATATATTTGTCATCGAACTGTCATAAGTGAAAAAAACCACAACTTGCACAGGGTGAAACAGCTTGATATACTAATAGGCACAAAGTGGCAATTATAATTTATCTGAAGACAGGTGAATAGAATTGTTTGCCTTTGAAAAAACACGATAATAAGATGATTTAATTGGTCAAGGAGGTTCTAAAAATGAAAGTAATGCACCATGTAGATTTCGATGACAGCCACGGCGCAAAATATGCCCTGATGCCCGGTGATCCTGGACGTGTAGAAAAAATTGCAATGATGCTGGATAACCCACGTTTTTATAAGCAAAAAAGAGAGTATACCACATGGCTTGGAGAGCTTTTAGGTGAAACCGTTATGGTTATTTCAACCGGTATGGGTGGACCATCTACAGCCATTTGTATTGAAGAGCTTCACATGACAGGTGTGGAAACACTGATTCGTATCGGCACTTGTGGTGGCATGCAAGTAGATATGATGCCTGGTGATTTGATAGTGGCTACCGGTGCTGTTCGTATGGAAGGCACAACCAAAGAATATGTGCCGGCAGAGTTTCCTGCTGTTGCAAACTTGGACGTGGCAAATGCTATGGTACAAGCGTCAAAAACTCTAAATGCCCCTTACCACACAGGTATAGTGCACTGTAAAGACAGCTATTATGGTCAGCATAATCCTGCACGTATGCCGGTAGGATATGAGCTTGAAGATAAATGGCAAGCATGGAAAAAAGCCGGAGTATTGGCAAGTGAAATGGAAAGTGCCGCACTTTTTGTTGTAGCACAGTTTTTGGGTATGCGTGCTGGTTGTGTTTTGACAGTAGCCGCTAACCAAGAAAGAGAACTTGCCGGTTTGTCAAATGATCGCACTTTTGATACCACAAGAAGTATTGAAGTTGCAATTGAAACCGTACGTAATTTGATTCGTGAATCGAAATAATAATTAATACAGTAAAAAACCTCTTGCCTTAAAGAATAAAGGCGAGAGGTTTTTTCATAATAAAGTTTATTAGCTCCACATTATTGCGGAAAACCTTGTTTTCGGATACAACATAATAACCACGCTTTTCAAAAAAAGGTTTAGCTGTAATGGATGCGTGAGTAGTGAAAACAAAAATACCCTGCATTTTAGCCTGATGTTCAAGCTGTGTAAGTATTTTTGTAGCAATGCCTTTGTTTTGATAGTCTTTGTGAGAGAACAATCGGTCGATATATCCGGTGTCGTCCATATCGCCAAAACCCACAATAATGCTGTTTTCTTCAGCAACAAGAGTGGTATTACTTGAAAGAGACTTGTCCCATGCAAGCTCATCTATTTTGTTGCCTGCCCAAGCGTCAATTTGAGATTTTGTATAGTCTTTTGCATTGATTGTATGCACAGTATCATAAAATAATGTTATGATTTCACAGCAATCAGCAGTATTATATTTTCTTATATTCACAAAGGCACCTATATATTTAAAGTTTGTGTTTTGCGATAAAGGTAGTGATTATCTTGATACAAAAAGACGGATAGATTAAAGCTATCCGTCTTTTTAAAATAAATTAAAGCTAGTTTGTAGCATATGGTACACTAGTTTTCCTCTTCGCCATAAAATACATAAGAGTTCTTACCACTTCGTTTAGAAGCGTACATAGCCGAATCCGAAGCTGCATATAGTTCCTGATAAGTGGTGCCATCCTTTGGGGCAATGGCAATACCAATGCTGCAAGATACAGAAACAGATACTTTGCCGTCATTATCAGTATATGTTCTTTCCGAAGTTGCGCATATTTTTTCAGCTTTGGAGGAGATTTCTTTTTTGCTGACAGCATTTTTGAAAAATACAATAAACTCATCGCCACCAAGTCTACCTATTATATCATCCTTGCGGCAGTGTCGGGCGATGCCGCTATAAAATTCTTTCAATACATTATCACCATATGCGTGGCCCATGTTGTCGTTAACAGCCTTGAAATTGTCAAGATCAAGCAAAAACATGGTGGCAAAGGTGTCGTTTTCCAAATGTTGCGAGATAAGCATTTCGGTGGTTTTTCGGTTGTATGCACCCACAAGGTAATCTAGCTGAGTATCCTGCATAAGAGCAGCTTCTTGCATTTTCATGTCATGGATATCATCCACTATTGTTTGTAAAGCGATAATATCTTTGCTTGCTTCATCTTGCGTTATGGTAATGGAGTCTTGTATCCAATGATAACTACCATTAGGTTGCAGCATGCGATATTCGCTGTTTATTTTTTGAACACCTTCATTGAAGTTTTTTATAATATTATCAGTAGAAGTATGCTCTAATGCCAGATGTAAATCATCAGGATGAATACGATTTTGTTGGTATGTAAAAATATACTCGGAATAAGATGTGCCAAGAGCATTGTTTTTGGAATGTGAATCGCCTACCACTCGAATTAAGCTGTCGGTTGAACAGTTAATTTCTATAACTTCCTGCACACGGCTGAGTAAAGCGTCTTTATATACAGCATCTTTAGCTAATTCTTTCTCAAGATTCTCTTTGTTTTCACGAAGCATATCAAAAACTACAAGCATGAATAAAGCTGAGTAAACGGCAAGTAGCCATGTGATGGAAGCGATGAGCTGATGTATAGGAAGCATGGCATAAGAAACATCGTGGACATAGACCATGCCATTAGCAATCATGTATATGTTTGCTAAAGCGGCAATAATGATAAACAGTATCATCTGCTCAGTTTTTTGTTTTATTGAGCTGAGATGTCTTTTTGGAATAAGGATAAGGATTAGAACAGTTAGCACAGTGCTGAAAATGGAAGTTAAAATCAAAATAAACCAAAACCAAATAGTGTCACGTGCCAGATCTATAATAGAAGTGCCGGTGTAAAGAGAAATCAAGGAAGATGCTATGCCACGAACCACCATGATATGAATATTGAAAGTGAGGATACATGCTATGCGAACCATGGTGCTTTGATGCATGTATAGCAACATAACGGTAATAGTATAAACAATCATCATTATGGCGTATCCCAATGCAGACATACTACCGAATAAAATCAAGAAAATGGTGCCACTGGTGCAACTTACCAAACTAAACAAAATGATTTTGGATCTTTTGGTCTTAACATCAAATATTCTTTCAAGTAGCTCTATATAAAAAATATTATGGACAAAGAAAACAAGGTTGAATAGAAACATTAAATATATAGCCATATATACTCCCAAACATCTATAAAACAAATTTTTTGACAAATAGTGGTGAAATTAATCTATAAAAAGTAACTACAAATTAAAATTGTAGCGAAATAAATGAAAAGTAAATTCATGGACAGTGAAAAAACGAATTTAAAAAAATTTAACTGTTATACGAAAAATTTACAGATTATTATACAATAATTGGGTGTGTAGTGCAAGCAAAAAGTGAAGAAAAAGTAAAAAAAGAAGGAGAGATGGCTAAGGGTCATCAAAGTGAATAAATGCACAACTATAGTATATATATTTTGTATGAAATCAACAAAAAAGAGAAATTGATATAAAAGCATGTGCTAAAGTGGGCACAATGTGATACTATAAAAATGTTAGCAAAATTTTAGGAAAGGGTGGCGATGTATGAAAAAGTGTATTGTGATACCTGATTCATTCAAAGGCACTTTAAGCGCGCCACAGATATGTAAAATAGCCCAAAAATGCATAAAGGAAATCTTTCCTGCATGCGAAGTGGTGGCCATTCCGGTGGCCGACGGTGGAGAAGGTACGGTGGATTGTTTTTTGCATAGTATGAACGGTGAAAAAGTTTCACTCACTGTAACGGGACCATATTTTGAAAATATGACAGCTTGTTATGCAAGATTTGGACAAACTGCTGTGATAGAAACTGCTGCTACAGCCGGGCTTCCGCTGGTGGAGAAAGCAAAAAATCCGGCCAAAACTACTACGTATGGTATGGGAGAACAAATTCTTCATGCGGTGAAAAACGGGGCAAAAGAGATTGTTTTAGGTATTGGTGGAAGCTGCACTAATGATGTGGGATGTGGATGTGCGGCTGCGCTTGGGGTGAAGTTTTATAACAAAGAGGGTATAGAGTTCGTTCCGGTGGGTGGCACGTTGTGCAATATTGCAAAGATAGATACCACAAAAGCTGATAAACTACTGGAAAATGTGAAGATAGCAGCCATGTGTGATGTGGAAAACCCGATGCATGGGCGGAATGGTGCTGCATACATTTATGCTCCGCAAAAAGGCGCCGATGAAGAAATGGTTGAGTTTTTAGACCAAGGGCTGAAGCATTTAGATGGTATAATACAAAAAGAACTGCAAAAAAATGTGGCAGATATACCGGGAAGTGGGGCAGGAGGCGCGCTTGGTGCAGGTGCGATGGTGTTTTTAAACGCAAGCCTACGCTCGGGCATAGAAACAGTTCTTGACACAGTTGGCTATGATAGCAAGGTGGAAGGTGCAGATTTCGTATTTACCGGCGAGGGAAGAATAGATAGTCAAAGCCTTCAAGGCAAAGTGGTGGACGGTGTATCAAAGCGTTCAAGGCGAAAAAATGTACCGGTGATTGTTTTGGTAGGAGCTGTGGGTGAAAATATAGAACAAGTGTATAATAGAGGTGTGTGCTCGGTGTTTAGTATCAACCGTGTAGCCGAGGATTTTGAAAAATCAAAGCATCATAGTGAGCGAAATTTAAGCGATACATTGATGGATATTCTTCGTTTGATTAAAACGGTACAATGCGTAAGTGATAATTAATAAATAAAAGGGGTTAATTATGAACAAAGATGTTTGTGTGTCAAAAGTGACTGATGTAATGGCTAAGTTTGTTGCGCTGGTAGGCAAAAAACTGCCGGATGATGTGTCGAATAGGTTGGCACAGCTGCGTGAAAAGGAAAAAAGTCCGCTGGCAAAGACTATTTACGATACAATGTTTCTAAATCAAGATTTAGCCATGCAATTGAACAGGCCATCTTGCCAAGATACCGGCGTGATACAGTTTTGGGTGAAATGCGGCTCGGAGTTTCCGCTGATAGGAGAGCTTGAAGCATTGCTTAAAGAAGCTGTGATAATAGCGACAAAAGAAGCTCCGCTAAGGCACAACAGCGTGGAGACATTCGACGAATATAATACCGGACTGAATGTTGGCAAAGGAACACCCACTGTACTTTGGGATATTGTGCCAGGAAGTGATAAATGTGAGATTTACACATACATGGCAGGTGGCGGTTGTAGCCTACCGGGAAAAGCTACAGTGCTAATGCCGGGTGCCGGATATGAAGGCGTGACAGAGTTTGTATTAGATATTATGACAAGCTATGGTTTGAATGCATGTCCTCCACTGATGGTGGGTGTGGGTGTTGCTACCAGTGTTGAAACAGCTGCACTGTTGTCTAAAAAAGCGCTTATGCGTCCAATTGGCTCTAAAAACGACAATGAAAATGCTGCAAAGATGGAACAGCTGCTGGAAGATGGTATTAATAGTATAGGCCTTGGCCCACAAGGTATGTCTGGTGAGTATTCAGTCATGGGTGTGGCGATTGAAAACACTGCAAGGCATCCCTCTGTTATAGGTGTTGGGGTAAATGTGGGATGTTGGTCACATCGCAGAGGTCATATAGTTTTTGATAAAGATATGGGATATACTATCATGTCACACACGGGGGTAACACTATAATGGAAAAGAAAATATTACAAACTCCTATAAAATCTGAGGATTTGGCAGATATAAAAATAGGTGATATCATTTACCTAAATGGACACATTGTTACATGCAGAGACGTTGCACACAGACGCCTAGTGGAAGGTAAAAGAGAACTTCCGGTTGATTTAAACGGCATTGCTATTTTTCATGCAGGGCCTATTGTAAGGCCGCTGGAAGATGATAAGTTTGAGATGGTTTCAATAGGACCAACCACCAGTATGCGCATGGAAAAATTTGAAAAAGAATTTGTAGAGCAAACAGGCGTAAAAGTGATTGTGGGAAAAGGTGGTATGGGACCAAATACCGAAGCGGCGTGTAAAGAACATAAAGCGATTCATTGTGTGTTCCCGGCAGGCTGTGGAGTGTTAGCGGCCACAGAAGTGGAAGAAATTGAAGCGGCTGAGTGGCGCGATTTGGGCATGCCTGAAACATTATGGGTGTGTAGAGTGAAAGAGTTTGGCCCGCTTATTGTTTCCATTGACACCGAAGGCAGAAACTTGTTTGAAGAAAATAAAGTGATATTTAATCAAAAGAAAGAAAAAGCATACAATGAAATTTGCAAGCATGTGAGTTTTATTAAATAATAGTTTGATATAACAATAAAAAAGATAAGGCCTTTAATAATGGCTTTATCTTTTTTATTGCAAAAAAACACAGACAGTAAAAATACCGTCTGTGTTAAATACTGAAAAACTATAATGCAGATAAGGCTTCGGTATCGCCAACCAAAATAACATTTGGATGCATCTGCAAAATGCTGGCAGGCACTTGTGGTGTAATAGGTCCGGTGAAAGCTTTTTTGACAATATCAGCTTTACCCTTTCCTGAAACGGCCACTAATATCATCTTTGCTTTCATGATACTGCCGATGCCCATAGTGTAGGCTTGACGAGGAACGTCGTCAACAGAATCAAAAAAGCGCTTGTTAGCCTCGATGGTAGTTTCGGCCAAATCAACAAGATGAGTAGATTTTTTGAACTCATCACTGGGCTCGTTAAATCCAATGTGACCATTGTGACCAAGGCCAAGCAGTTGTAGATCTATACCACCAGAGTTGTCCATTATTTCTTCATAACGTGTACACTCAAGGGCAGTATCTTTTTCAAGACCGTTTGGTACATATGTGTTTGCCATGTTGATGTCGATATGGTTGAACAAATTGGCACACATGAAACTGCGATAACTTTGATCATTTTCCGGCGATAAACCGACATATTCATCTAAGTTGATACTGGTAACATTGGCGAAACTGATATCGCCACTATTATAATATTCAATAAGTTTTTTGTATGTACCGATGGGTGTAGACCCGGTAGCAAGACCCAATACGGAAGATGGATTCATAACTATTTGTGCAGAAATAATATTGGCGAGCTTACGACTCATGTCGTCGTAGTTTTTACTCTCAATAATACGCATAAATAAGCTCTCCTTTAAACATTTTCTTTCAAAAATGCTTCAATTTCAGCGGCTGCCTCTGCTTCACCGGGACCGTCAAAAGTCATGATAAGCTCTTCGCCTTGTTTCAGGGCAAGACCCATAACGCCCATAACACGTTTTGCATTTACCATTTTATCTGCGCGGCCAATTTGTACATCACACTGATAAGCGGCTACTGCTTTTACGATTTGTCCTGCGGGGCGTGCATGTAAACCCAGTTCATCCACCAAAGTATACTTAATTTCTGTCATTGTAAAAACTCCTTTATAAATAATATTTGATAAAACATGTTATTTTTTTAGACCAAGATCTAAATTACGGATATGTGCACGAGTTTCCAAAATAAAAGTGGGTGAAACAGACAGCTCGTCATATCCCATTTGTAAGAACTTTTCAGTCAAAGTAAGATCAGCGGCAAGCTCTCCACAAATTCCACACCATATTCCGGCTTTGTGTGCAGCATCGGCCACTTGTTCAAGTAAGCGTAAAATGGCCGGATGATGTGCGTCCATGTATGGTTCCAATTTTTCATTTTGGCGGTCAATTGCCAGTGTGTACTGTGTTAAATCATTTGTGCCTACGCTGAAAAAATCAACCTCTTGAGCGAATTCTTCAGCAAGAATGGCAGCGGCGGGCGTTTCAATCATGATGCCCAGCTCTACATCGCCAATGGCAATACCTTCATTAGAAAGCTCAGCACGTACTTCTGCAGCAATCTCTTTACAACGCTCTATTTCCCATTTGGAAGTAATCATGGGGAACATTATGGCAATTTTGCCAAAAGCAGATGCACGATAAATAGCACGAAGCTGTGTTTTGAACATTTTGGGCCTATCAAAACAAATGCGAATAGCACGCCAGCCCAAGGCAGGGTTTTCTTCATGAGGTAAGTCAAAATAATCTACTTGCTTGTCTGCGCCTATATCTAAAGTGCGAATGACAACCAAGCGTCCGGCCATACCCTCGGCAACTTTACGGTAAGCATCGAACTGCTCGGTTTCACCGGGATAATCATTGCGTCCAAGGTATAAAAACTCACTGCGGAAAAGTCCGATACCTTCAGCATCACAAGAAAGAGCTGCCTGCATATCGTCCACACTACCAATATTGCCAAACAGTTTTACGATTTTACCATCTTTTGTGATACTGGGAAGACCACGCACAGCATCAAGTTTCTTTGCTTGGTCACGATGATGATTTTGAAGCTCACTTAGACGATCGATGGTAGCATCATCAGGCTCAAGAAAAGCCTTGCCGGCACCACCGTCCACAGCCATAGCTTTACCATTAATGTCATCATTAAGCGCAACATCGCTTTGAACGATGGATGGGATATTTAAGATACGAGCTAAAATAGCAGTGTGAGAGTTGGTGGAACCACGTCTGGTGACAAAAGCGCGGATTTTGCTTTTATCCATTTGAAGGGTCTCGCTGGGAGTTAAATCATCAGCCACCACTATCGAGGGTTTCTCCATATGTAGATTTACACGTTGACCTAGCAAAATGCCGGATAAACGCTGGGACACATCAAAAACATCAGTGGAGCGAGCTTGCATGTATGGATCGTCCAAAGAGGCAAAAAACTCTGAAAACTTTTTGCCGGTGATGGTAACAGCATAAGCTGCTTTATGACCGTCTTCCTTGATAAGTGCTTCCACTTCTTCATTGAAGTCACCATCTTCCAGCATAAGACGCTGCACATCAATAATATCTGCTTCCGACTCGCCGATTTCAAGTTTGGTTTTTTCCACAAGAGCGTCTAATTGAGTGTCTGCCTCGGCCTTTGCTCCTAGGAATTTTTCCCACTCTTCTGAAGGGTCGGCGGCTTTGCTTGAATCAATATTTGTGTCGGGCTTTTTCATTAAAAAAACCGTGCCAAAAGCAATGCCGGGAAAAACTCCCTTGCCATTGAAAATTTTCATGGTTTTTGTCTCCTTTGTTAGCAAAATATACGAATAATAAGACTTAAAATATTAATAAAATCATTATAACTAACAATAGTATACAAAGTCAATGAAAAACAGGTATGAATAAAATCTTAAAAAAGTAATTCATGTAGTTGAATAAAAAAACAATTAAAAATCGATGTTTTTTTAAAATGAAATTTATAATATTTTGAAAATGCAGTACAGATATGATTTTAAATATTTTAAGATTGGTCTTCGGTGTCATTTAAGCGTTCGTCTTCTACCACCAGTGGGCGGTGAAGACTGCGGGTGTTTAGCCCTAACACATACTCACCCAAAAGACCTAAAAAGAACAGCTGAAGTGAGCCAAAGAAAAATACACCAAGCAAAATGGGAGTGGTACCTGCTACAAACCTGTCCCAATATACAAGCTTTAATATTAAATACACAAGTGCAACTATGGCACTGATGCAACCGAGTAGAAAACCGCCTAAAGTAGCCATGCGCAGGCCAACTTTAGTATAAGAGGTGACGCTAAGCATGCCGGCATCATAAAGCTTATACCAGTTATAGCTACTTTTGCCGAACCGACGATCTTGTTGTCGATAGGGTATATCACAGCGGCGATAACCAAGCTCGGCCACAATACCACGTAAAAATGGAGATGGATCGTCCAGCTTTTTGAAGTCATCAAGAACTTTTCTATCGTATAGGCCAAACCCAGTGAAATGCTCGATAAACTCTATGGTGGCCATTTTGCGGATAGTCTTATAATACACGCTACGCAATGTATACATCAGCTTGTTTTCAGTGCTGGTGCTTTTGATTCCGGACACAATCTTGTAGCCGGCTTCCCATTTTTCAACAAACTGCGGTATCATCTCGGGCGGGTCCTGAAAATCAGCACAAAGCAAAATGGCAGCATCACCCTTTGCTTGGCATAAGCCATAATATGGGGAGTTGAATGGTCCGAAATTCCGTGTGTTAAAAATAGCTTTCACTCTTTTATCTTTATGGCAAATATCACGCAAACGTGGACGTGTTTCGTCGCTTGAAGCGTTATCAATAAACAAAATTTCGTAGTTGTAGTCAGAAAGATGCAAAGAAAACTGCTGCGATACAGCCTCGTACAAAGGCAACACGTTATCCTCTTCGTTATAAGTAGGAATTACCACGGTGATGGTTTTCATTATTTTACCTGCCTTTGCTCTTTTATCCATGCTACAGTATCACGAATACCTTCTTCAAAAGAAGTGGTGGGTGAAAAGTTTGTCTCTTTTTGCAAGCGGGTGATATCGGCACAAAGGTGCATCACCTGGTTTTCGGCATAAGGTCGGACGCCTATTCCTAAAGGAAGCTCGGGGTCAATGGTATCGCGCAAGATGTGGACATAGTCGGAAAGTGGCCTTGCCACACCACTGCCGATATTATAAATTTTGTTTGCAGAGGCAAGACTACCTAGCAAGTAAAATGCCCTAGCGGCATCCATGCAATAAAGATAGTCCCACTTTTGTTCTAAAAGAGTCAAATCAGGTGTGCTGCCGTCTAAAAGGCTGTTGATGCAATACATTATCATAGTAGAGGGCATATCTCTGGGTCCAAAGGTGCTGAAAATACGTGTCCACACCCATTCAATCCCTAGATCCTCTGCCAAAGCACCACAAAGGCGACCGGCAGCATATTTGGCCACGCCGTATGCTGAATCCGGCGCAACACGCGTGTCTTCGCTGATTTCACCGCTTACTCTGCCATACTCGGCTTGACTGCCGGCGCCAATAAAACGCCTACATCCCATTTTATGCGCCAGATGCAGTGCATCAAGGGCATAGCCGATGTTTTGATGGTGGCTGTGTACATCGCCACGCTGTGAGTTTTGTGTGGCATTCCATGCAAAATGATAAAATGCATCGTATGTGGTTTGCACATCAGGCGGATCATACTGGGCGTATTTATCAAGATCGCACTCGACCACAGTGAGTAAATCAGAAGAAGGAAGAAGATGTAGCTTAGCAGAGCCACTGCGCACAAAAGCAAGTACACTAGTATTGTTTTGCAGGCAAGCCTCTATCAGCGCAATGCCTAGCATAGAAGTGGCACCTGTCACGACAACATGTTTCATCAAAGCGCCTCCAAAGCTAGAATTTCGCTTAACCTATCGTTAGCACTTAAAGAGTGGTTTTTATACGCACCACTTTCAAAAGCCATTTGAGATTTCACCAAAACTATGGCTATCATCATGGCAACGCCAATAGGGTTGCGGTGTGAAAATTTTGCAAACGCGTCTTTATTATACAAAACACGTTGATCAAAAAAAGTTAGCCAATAGTAAAAGTCATAATCAGGCACACCGAAAAAAGCATCTTCCCAATCGATGACATAAAGTGAGCCGTTTTTTTGCATGATGTTTTTGTTTGAAAAATCACCATGACATAAAACTCGTTCATCGTCTATGTTTTGTAAAGTTTTCAAAAGATGGGCACAATGATGCAAAACAGTGTCATCAAGTTGATTTTCTTTAGATAAAAATTCTAAAGCATTATTTGCACTTTCCAGCACCTGAGAAAAATCCGGCATAGAAGGCGAAAGAAGCTGCCATTCTGCATCGGAAAACGAGGCAAAAACATGGCTGTATTCCTCAATGAGTTTATCAACCTGCTGTGGGCTGGGCGCGCTTGATAACGGCCTGAGATTTTGCATCACCAAAAGGGTGTGGATACCTTTTTCGGTATCGACGCTGATTACCTCACGCACTACATCATCACCATACAGTTTTTGTAAAAGGACAGCTTCTTTTATCAGCATTCTGCGCAGCTCATCACCGGGCAGATGTGTTTTTACAAACAGGCTTTCAGAGCCGTTTTGTAAAGCATAGCAAAGCCCAAGCGTGCCGGTGTTTTCCAACGGCGTGACAGTACAATTACCACTGAAAGCACAGCGTATTAAAGATGAAAATTCATTTAAATACGCTGTTTTATTGTGGCTGGTTGCATGTAATTTACTTAGCATAATATTGTGCTAAGTATGGTACTTTATCATAGCCGAAGTGGCGGGCAAGTGCACGTGTACCAACTTGGATTT